>JACQAF010000146.1 GCA_016195145.1 Rhodospirillales bacterium | reverse complement strand
GGGGGGGGGGGGGGGGCGGGCGGCTGATTTCGCCATTCGGTCGGATTCCTATAGGCCGAGTCGAACTTGCTTCGATCTCGATAAACCAAGTATGTATGGGCCGCCGCCGTCGGGGCAACCACCGCGTCGGGGGGCATGGACAAGCATATGAAATTGCAAGCAATCGAACAATGGCGCGGATCGTACTGAAATTTGGCGGCACGTCGGTCGGGGACATCGAGCGGATCAAGAACGTCGCCCGGCGCGTCAAGCGCGAAGCCGATGCCGGGCACGGGGTTGCGGTCGTCGTTTCGGCGATGGCCGGCGTTACCAATCAACTGGTCGGCCTGGTGAACCAGATTTCGCCGCTGCACGATGCGCGCGAATACGATGCCGTCGTCGCCACTGGCGAACAGGTGACCGTCGGGCTGCTGGCGCTGGCGTTGCAGGAGCTGGGCGTGTCGGCGCGGTCGTGGACCGGCTGGCAGATCCCGGTGGTCACCGACAACGTTCATGGCAAGGCGCGTATCCAGCGCATCGACACGGCCGAGCTCGAGCGGCGCTTCGACGACGGACAGGTGGCGGTGGTCGCCGGTTTCCAGGGCGTCGGGCCGGACAACCGGATCACCACGCTCGGGCGCGGCGGGTCGGATACGTCGGCGGTGGCGCTCGCGGCCGCGCTGGGGGCGGAGCGCTGCGACATCTACACCGACGTCGACGGCGTCTATACTTGCGATCCGCGCATCGTTGCGAAGGCGCGCAAGCTGGATAAAATCACCTATGAGGAAATGCTCGAAATGGCCTCGCTCGGCGCGAAGGTCCTGCAGACGCGCTCGGTCGAGATGGCGATGAACCATCGCGTCCGGGTGCAGGTTCTTTCGAGCTTCGCGGACGCGCCCGGAACCCTGGTCGTAGACGAGGACGAAATCGTGGAAAAGGAAGTCGTAAGCGGCATCGCCTATAGCCGGGACGAAGCCAAGATCACGCTGACCAAGGTCGCGGATCGCCCGGGCGTCGCGGCGGCCATCTTCGGCCCCCTGGCCGATTTCGGCGTCAACGTCGACATGATCGTTCAGAACGTGTCCGATGACGGGAAGTCGACCGATCTTACCTTCACGGTTACCCGCGCCGATCTCGACCGCGCAATCAAGGTGCTGAAGGAGAACCGCAACGGGCTCGACTTCAAGGAGCTGAGGCCGGACGCCGGCGTGGTCAAGGTGTCGGTGATCGGCGTCGGCATGCGCAGTCATGCCGGCGTGGCGCTGACCATGTTCAAGACGCTGGCCGATAAGGGCATCAATATCCAGGTGATCTCGACCTCCGAAATCAAGATCAGCGTCCTGATCAACGAGCAGTATCTCGAACTGGCCTTGCGCGCGCTGCACACGGCCTATGGGCTGGACGCGGCCTAGCGCCATGGATCGCGACGTCGCCAGGGCCATGCTCGATCGCCTGTGGCAACGGGGGTGCGAATTCCTCGGTTGCGACGCGGCGATCATGGGCGGGGCCATGACCTGGGTGTCGGAGCGCAATCTCGTCGCCGCGATCTCCAACGCCGGCGGCTTCGGCGTCATCGCCTGCGGGTCGATGTCGCCCGATCAGCTCTCGGCCGAGATCGTCGCCACGCGCGCGCTGACCGCGCGGCCATTCGGCGTCAATCTGATCGTCATGCATCCGCGTCTGATGGAGCTGGCCGAGGTGTGCCTTGCGCATAAGGTGGATATCGTCGTGCTCGCCGGCGGGTTGCCGCCAGCCGACGTATTCGCGCGGCTCAAGCAGGGCGGCGCCAAAACCATGGCGTTCGCCCCGGCCTACGCCATTGCGCGCAAGCTGGTGCGGTCGGGCGTCGATGGGTTGGTGATCGAGGGCATGGAAGCCGGCGGCCATATCGGCGCCGTGTCGACCAGCGTTCTGGCGCAGGAAATCCTGCCCAATGTGCGCGAGGTGCCGGTCTTCATCGCCGGCGGCATCGGTCGCGGCGAGGCGATGCTGTCGTTCCTCGAAATGGGCGCGGCGGGGTGCCAGCTCGGCACGCGCTTCGTTTGCGCCAGCGAATCGATCGCCCATCCGCGGTTCAAGCAAGCCTTCATCCGCGCGGCCGCGCGCGACGCGGTGCCATCGGTGCAGCTCGACCCGCGCTTTCCGGTGATCCCGGTGCGCGCGCTGGCCAACAAGGCGACGCAGCGCTTTGCCGAGGCCCAGCGCGAGGTGATCGCGAAATGCGACCGGGGCGAGATCAGCCAGAAAGAGGCCCAGCTCGAGATCGAGCATTTCTGGGCGGGCGCGTTGCGCCGCGCGGCCATCGACGGCGATGTCGATAGCGGGTCGCTGATGGCCGGGCAAAGCGTGGGCATGGTGACCCGCGAGCAGGCGACGCGCGAGATTATCGACGAGATGATCGGCCAGGCGCTCAACGCGCTCATCGCCCGGGACACCCGCGTACCAGAGGTGTCGGGGGTCGCCGGCTGATGCAATCGGCCCTGGGCGCTGGCGGCCCGCGCCGCCTCCTCAAGCGGCTCAGGGATCTGATGGCGGCCGGGGCCACCGGCCAGCAGAAGCTCGATCAGATCGTCAAGATCATCGCCGCCGACTTCGTCGCCGAGGTCTGCTCGGTTTACGTCATGCGGCCGGGCAATATTCTCGAATTGTTCGCCACCCAGGGCCTCAAGCAGGAGGCCGTGCACCAGACCCGGCTCAATGTCGGCGAGGGTCTGGTCGGCGACATTGCGGCCCACGCCCGGGCGCTGGCGCTGTCCGACGCCCAGTCGCATCCGAACTTCGCCTACCGGCCGGAAACCGGCGAAGAAATCTATCACTCGCTGCTTGGCGTGCCGGTCCTGCGCGGCGGCCGAGTGCTCGGCGTGCTGGCGGTGCAGAACCGGACCTTCCGCGACTATGCCGAGGAGGAGATCGAAACCCTCCAGACCGTCGCCATGGTGCTGGCCGAGCTGGTGGCGAGCGGCGATCTGGTGGCGCTCGACGAGATGCAGCCGACCGAGGGCATTGCGCTCTTGCCGGCGCGCATCGAAGGCATCCGCCTGAACGAAGGCATCGCGATGGGTCGCGCCGTCCTCCATCAGCCGCGGGTCACTATCCGCCAGATGGTGGCCGAGGATCCGGCGGCCGAGCTGGTGCGCCTCAAGGACGCGGTTGCCGGCATGCACAGCGCAATCGACGACATGCTCGCCTCGACCGGCCTCGCCGAGGACGGCGAGCATCGCGAGATTCTCGAAAGCTACCGGATGTTCGCCGAGGATCGCGGCTGGCTTACGCGCATCACCGAGGCGGTCAACACCGGCCTTACCGCCGAAGCCGCCGTCCAGAAGGTTCAGGACGATACCCGGGCGCGCATGAGCCAGATCACCGATCCGTATCTGCGCGAGCGGCTGGCCGATCTCGAAGACCTCGCCAATCGCCTGCTGCAGCACCTGACCGGGGATCGCGGCGCGACGCGCGAGACCAGGCTTCCCGACGACGCGGTGCTCTTCGCCCGCTCGATGGGGCCGGCCGAGCTGCTCGATTACGACCGGCGGAAGCTCAAGGCGGTGGTGCTCGAGGAAGGCTCGCCCACGGCCCATGTGGCGATCATCGCGCGCGCCCTCGACATCCCGATGGTCGGCCGGGTGAAGGATATCCTGATCCGGATCGAGACGGGCGATCCGGTCGTGGTCGATGGCGACAACGCGCAAGTCATCCTGCGGCCGGGCGAGGATGCGCGCGACGCCTATGCGGCGGCGATCCGCGGCCGGGCCGAGAAACAGGCGATCTACGCCACCTTGCGCGACCTGCCCGCCGTGACCCGCGACGGTACGGCGGTATCGCTCAATCTCAATGCGGGCCTGCTGATCGACCTCGGCCAATTGCACGAAAGCGGCGCCGAAGGCGTCGGGCTTTACCGCACCGAAATCCCGTTCATGATCCGCTCGAGTTTTCCCGATGTCGCGACGCAGATCGATCTTTATCGCAAGATTCTCGACCGCGCCGACGGTCGGCCGGTCGTCTTTCGCACGCTCGATG
Organism: Rhodospirillales bacterium; assembly: GCA_016195145.1. Taxonomy (GTDB): domain Bacteria; phylum Pseudomonadota; class Alphaproteobacteria; order CACIAM-22H2; family CACIAM-22H2; genus JACQAF01. The sequence goes on along the minus strand of JACQAF010000146.1, from coordinate 2,050 downwards.
TCGGCGGGGACAAGGTGTTGCCTTATTTCGATACCGCCGACGACGAGAACCCGGCAATGGGCTGGCGGGCGATCCGCATCGCCCTCGACCGGCCGCTGATGCTGCGCGAACAGCTGCGCGCCTTGCTACGCGCGGCCGGCGGGCGGCAGCTCGACGTCATGTTTCCGATGGTGGCCGAGGTCGCGGAATTCGACGCCGCGCGTGCGCTCCTCGATCTTGAGGTCGAGCGCGAGCGCGCCCGCGGGCGCGAATTGCCGGCGACGATCCGGGTGGGCGTGATGATCGAGGTGCCGGCCCTGTTCTGGCAATTGCCGGTCCTGCTGACCCGGGTCGATTTCGTTTCGGTGGGCAGCAACGACCTGGTCCAGTTCCTATTTGCCAGCGATCGGGGCAACCCGCGGCTGGTCGATCGCTACGACGTATTGTCGCCGCCGGTACTCAATTTCTTCCGCGCCCTCGTTGCGCCGTGCGACAAGGCCAGCGTACCGATCACCTTGTGCGGCGAGATGGGGAGCCGGCCTCTTGAGGCTATGGCATTGATTGGAATAGGTTTTCGCCGCTTGTCGATGCCGGCGTCGGCGATCCCGCCGATCAAGGCGATGACGCGCAGCCTCGATCTGCCGCCCCTCGTCCGGTATCTCGACACGCTGGTCGGGCGGCCCGACCATTCGTTGCGGGAAAATTTGCGGGCGTTTGCCCGGGACCGCAGGATCGTCCTGTAAGAAAGTTGTTTCGAATTCTACTTAAAGGCTTAATATAAAAGGGTTGAACGGCTCTGCTGCGATTTGGTATCAACAAATTTCCGGGGCGGTCGACGGCCGATGATCGATGCATTCGGTCCGCCGATCCAGGGTTCCGATAATTTTGGGCCCGCCGGATGTGGATATGCCGCATCTCGGGTGGCCCTCCGAGCCTCGGGGACGATACGTTCCGATGCGCGAACGAAAACGACGACGGTTGAAGATCATGTCGGTCGAGCACAAGCTCGAAACGAGACTGGATCAGCATTCCGATCATGCGGGTGCCGGCGTGAGCGTCGGGGGCGTGCTGCGCGCCGAGCGCATGCGCCTTGGGCGAAGCATCGCCGATGTGGCGATCGATCTGAAAATCCGCCGCGGCCTGCTTGAGGCGATCGAGACGGCGCGGTTCGACCGGTTGCCGGGCGGAACCTATGCGGTCGGGTTCGTGCGTACCTATGCCGAATATCTCGGCCTCGATCGCGACGAGATCGTCCGCCGCTTCAAGGAAGAAGCCGCCGGAATCAACAACCGGGCCGAACTGGTGTTCCCGCAGCCGCTGAACGAAAGCCGGCTGCCGGGTGGTGTCGTTCTCGCCCTGTCGCTCGCCATCGCGGTTTCGGCTTACGGTTTGTGGTATTTCGGTTCGCAATCCAATCGCTCTGAGGTGTCGCGCGTTGCCGCGGTGCCCGAGCGCCTGGCGGTCCTGGTTGAAAAACCGGTGACCGCGTCGTCGAGCCAGGCCGAAGCGGCGCCGGTGGGTATGGCTGCGCCGGTTAAGCCGCCGGTTGGACCGACGCCATCTCCATCCGTGTCGGCGCCCGCCGCGCCGCCGCCTGCTGCGACGACCGAGCGCCCTGCGAGAGCGGCCTCTGCGCCGCCCGCCGAGAACGCATCTGCGCCGATCGAATCCGCCAGCCGCGCGCCTGCTGCCAACCGCGAGGTCGCCGCCCTGCCGCCTACGGCGGAAACCGAGGCGGTGCCTGGCCAGATTCCGAGCCCGCCGGCCGAAATGGCCGACGGGCCGAAGGTTTATGGCGAGGCGGGTGGCGATGTCCGCATCGTCATCAAGGCGACCGGCGATAGCTGGGTCCAGATCCGCGATCGCGAGGGCAATGTCGTGTTCGTCCGCATCCTGCGCACGGGCGATGTGTACCATGTCCCCAACCGGCCCGGCCTGCGGCTCTATACTGGCAGCGCCGGCGCGCTCGATATCCGGGTCGACGGCAAACCGACGCCGTCCATCGGCCGATCGGGGATCGTGCGCCGCGATGTCTTCCTCGATCCGGCGAAGCTGCTGGCCGGCACCGCGG
>JACQAF010000145.1 GCA_016195145.1 Rhodospirillales bacterium | reverse complement strand
GATGACCATGTAGTCGGCGATCGCCGTCTTGTTCTTAAGATCGATAATGACGATCTGTTCGGCCTTGTCGGCGTCGAGCGAGGTTTCAACGAGCTTCAGAAGCGCCTTCAGGGCAGGCAAGGCTTTGCGCTTGGTTCGGGTTATCGGCGGGCCTCCTTCGGCTACGGACGTTGCGTGGCCAACTTCGCCTGACCGGCGCGCCGTGCCGCCGCCTTTTTCCGGCGGCGCTCCTCGCGGAGGCGGGTCGCCGAAGCAGGATGCAGCCGGGCGTGGAAAAACACCCAAGCGGGCGGTTCAAGTTCAGCCAGTCGGCGCGCCTTGCGCGGCCGCCGGCGGGCTGTGGAAAATCTCCGCGCCGCCTTGCCGGCCAATGCGTTAACAGAATACGCGGGGCGCGCGAAGATGGCAACCGGCATGGTGCGGAAGATCTGCGGCCAGTTTTCCCAGCGCGTCATCTGCCGCAGATTATCCGCCCCCATCAGCCAGACGAAGCGCACGCGCGGAAACCGCCGTACCAGTGCTGCCAGCGTATCGGCCGTATAGCGGGTGCCGAGCGCCGTCTCGATCGCGGTGGCGCGCATGTTCGGATGGCGGGCGAGACGGGCCGCGACGGCAAGGCGGCGGGCGAGGGGCGCCATGTCATCGCGCGCTTTCAGCGGGTTCTGCGGCGAAACCAGCCACCAGACCTCGTCGAGATCGAGATATTTAAGCGCGAGCTCGGCGACATGGCGATGGCCGGCATGGGCGGGGTTGAACGACCCGCCGAACAACCCGACCCGGCGGCGCGGCGGCCGGCGCAGGATACGGGCGGGCAAAGGCGACGACATGGCGGCAGTGAACGGGATTCGCACGCCGATGGGAAGAGCAATTGCGAACTTATTCCCGTTTTGCCGGCCGGCGTCGCGGGTTACTCGGCCGGGTGCTGTTTCGGGGCAAGGGGCGCGCCGATTGTCTCGGCTTCGGGCGAATGGGACTGGCGTCGCCGGGCGAGCAGCGTATAGGCCGTCGGCACGACGAAGAGCGTAAGGACGGTCCCGAAGGTCAGGCCGCCGACGATCACCCAGCCGATCGACTGGCGGCTTTCGGCGCCGGCGCCGGTGGCGAGGGCGAGCGGCACCGAGCCGAGGACCATGGCCCCGGTGGTCATCAGGATCGGGCGCAGCCGCAGGGTGGCGGATTCGACGACCGCCTCGAGCTTGCCCATGCCGCGTTCCTGGAGCTGGTTGGCGAACTCGACGATCAGGATGCCGTGCTTGGTGATCAGGCCGACCAGGGTGACGAGGCCGATCTGGCTGTAGACGTTGAGGGTTCCGCCGGTCAACTTGAGGGCGAGCAGCGCGCCGGTCATCGATAGCGGCACGGTGAGCATGATAATGAAGGGGTCGATGAAGCTTTCGAACTGCGCGGCGAGCACGAGATAGATGAACGCCAGCGCGAGGAGGAATGTGATGTAGATGCCGCCGGTCGAGGTGCGGAATTCGCGGCTCTGGCCGGCGAGATCGTTGACGATGTTGGCCGGCAGCTTGTCGGCGGCCGCCTGGAGATAGGCGAGCGCCTCGCCCAGCGTATAGCCGGGGGCCAGCGTCGCGGTGATCGTCGCCGAGCGCAGCTTGTTGAAGTGATTGAGCTCCTTCGGCGCCACCGATTCCGTGACCGTGACCAGGCTGGATAGCGGGATCATCTCGCCCGCCCGGGTGCGTACGAAGATGGCGGTCAGGTCGCTGGGGCTGGTGCGGTCGACATTGGCGACCTGTACGACCACATCGTATTGCTTGCCGTTCTGCTTGAAGCGCGTCACCTGCCGGCCGCCGAGCATGGTCTCGACCGTCCGGCCGATCGCCTCGATGTCGAGGCCGAGATCGGCCGCCTTTTCGCGGTCGATATTGACCTTGAGCTCCGGCTTGTTGAGCTTGAGATCGACGTCGGGATTGCCGATGCCGGGGTTCTCGCGCGCCGCCGCGAGCAACTGATCGACCGCCGCCTGGAGCACCGAATAGGGGGCCGAGGTCTGGAGAACGAATTGCACCGGCTTCTCGATCACGCTCTGGCCGAGCGATGGCGGGTTGGTCGGAAAGGCGAGGATGCCGGGAATGCCGCCGAACATCTTGGGGCCGAGGTCGGCCGTGATCTGCTGCTGCTTGACGTTGCGTTTCTCCCAGTCATACAGGCGGACGAAGGAAATCGCCTGGGTCACGGTCGGGAAACCGACCACCATGAAGAATTTCTCGACCTCGGGGATCTGGCGGTAAAACGCCTCCATCCGGCGGGCGTATGAATCGGTGAATTCAATCGTCGATCCTTCCGGGGCGATGCCGATGGCGACGATGGTGCCGCGGTCTTCGAGCGGCGCGAGCTCGGACGGCAGCGCCTTGAACAGCACAACCGCAAAGCTGGCGACGAGGATCATCGCCACGATCACCGCCGTACGAACCGTCAGCGTGACGGCGAGCGCCGCCCGGTAGCCGCGGGTCAGGGCCTCGATGCCGGTCTCGATCAGGCGGTAAAGCAGACCGTGCCGCGCCTGATGACGCAGCAGCAGCGACGACATCATCGGCGACAGGGTCAGGGCGACGAAGCCCGAGACGATCACCGCGCCGGCGAGGGTGAGGGCGAATTCGGTGAACAGGCGGCCGGTGCGCCCGGTCTGGAAGCCGACCGGGGCGTAGACGGCGGCGAGCGTGATCGTCATGGCGACGACGGCGAAGGCGATCTCGCGCGAGCCCTTGAACGCCGCGGCGACCGGGTTCATCCTCTGCTCGACATAGCGGCTGATGTTTTCCAGCATGACGATGGCGTCGTCGACCACCAGGCCGACGGCGAGCACCAGCGCCAGCAGGGTGAGGGTGTTGATCGAGAACCCGAACAGCAGCATCAGCGCGAACGCGCCGATCAGCGAGACGGGGATGGTGACCAGCGGGATGAGGACGGCGCGGAACGAGCGCAGGAAGACGAAAATCACCAGCATGACGAGCAGGATCGCCTCGCCGATGGTGCGGAAAACATTGTCGATCGAACGCTCGATAAACACCGAGGAATCGTAGGCGACGTCGATGTTAAGGCCCTCGGGCAGGCCCTGCATGATCGCCGGCAGGGCCTTGCGCACCGCCTTGGAAACATCGAGCGGGTTGGCGGTCGACTGTTTGACGATGCCGATGGCGACGGCGTTGTTGCCGTTGAAGCGGGCGATGACGCGAGTGTCGCGGGCGTCGATCTCCGCCTTGCCGACATCCTTGAGGCGGACGAGATAGCCGGTCGCCTCCTTGACGATCAGGTCGTTGAACTGTTCGGGCGTGCGCAAATCGGTTTCCGACAGCACGGTGAATTCGCGCGTCGCCGATTCGATGCGCCCGGCGGGCACCTCGACATTCTGCCGGCGCAGCGCGGTTTCGATGTCCTGCGGGGTCAGGCTATAGGCGGCGAGGCGCGCCCGGTCGAGCCAGATGCGCATGGCGTAGCGCCGTTCGCCGAATATCCGCACCTCGGCGACGCCTTGCAGGTTCTGCAGGCGATCCTTGACGAAGCGGTCGGCGACGTCGGTGACGTCGAGCGCCGATTGCCGGTCGCCCGAGAAGGCGAGATAGATGATCGGCTGCGCGTCGGCCTCGACCTTGGTGATCACCGGCTCGTCGATGTCGTCGGGCAGGCGGTTGCGTACGCGGCCCACCCGGTCGCGCACGTCGGCGGCGGCGGCGTCGGGGCTGCGCGACAGGCGGAAGCGCACGTTGATCTGGCTGCGCTCGGACCGGCTGATCGACGACAGGACGTCGATGCCCTCGATGCCGGACAGCGAATCCTCGAGCGGGGTGGTGATCTGGCTTTCGATGATTTCGGCCGACGCGCCGCGATAGACGGTTTCCACCGACACGACCGGCTCGTCGATATTGGGGTACTCGCGCACCGAAAGCCGGCTATAGGCCATCAATCCGATAAGGGTGACGGCAAGGCTCAACACCGTGGCGAGAACCGGGCGACGGATCGAAAGATCGGACAGGACCATGGCGAAATCCTTGCTGCGCGGCGGGCGCGATCAGGCGTCGATCAGCCCTTGTTGCCTTCGGCGACGGCCGGCGCGCCGGTGCGCGGCGGATTGCCCGAATTGGGCTGGCCGCCGGGCATGATCTGCACCGGCACGCCGTCGCGAATCTTGAGCACGCCGGCGGTCACGACGGTGTCGCCGGCGACGAGGCCGTCGACGATCTCGACCTCGCCCTTGCGCCGCTCGCCGATGCGCACGCGGGTGAAGGCGACGACCGTCTGTCCGGCCTGCTGTCCCGGGACTACCTTGAAAACGAAATGATCAGTTCCGACCGGAATCAGGGCCTGTTCGGGGGCCCACCGCGCGTTTTCGTTGCTCTGGATCGTCAGGGCGACGCGCACGAAAAGGCCGGGGCGGAGCATCTCGTCCGAATTGGGGATTTGCGCGCGAATGACGATCGCGCGGCCGGCGGCGTCGATCAGCGGATCGATCGCGTAAACCCTGCCGGCGAAGCTGCGCCCGGGAAAAGCGTCGGCTGTGATTTCGATGCGCTGGTCGGCGCGTACCGAAGCGAGAAATATCTCAGGCACCCGGAAGCCGACGAGGATCGGGTCGATCATTTCGAGATTGACAATATCGGCCCCCGGGCTCAGCACGTCGCCGATGCTGACCTCGCGCAGGCCGACAATGCCGTCGAAGGGGGCGTTGACGGTCATTTTTTCCAACCGCGCCTCGATTACCTTGAGCGACGCCTCGTCGGTGCGTAGCTTGGCGCGGGCCTCGTCGAGCGCGCGCTGCGTGCCGGCGCCGCGCTTCACCAATTCGTCGGCTCGCTGGAAATTCGCCCGCGACAGCGCCAGCGCGGCCTGCGCCTGGGCAAGCTCGGCGCGCTCGATCGACGAATCGAGCTGGACCATGACCTGACCGGTTTTGACCTTCTGGCCCTCGTTGAAGTTGATCTTCACGATCCGTCCAGACACTTCGGGGCGCAGGATCACCGATTCGTTGGACAGCAACGTGCCGACCGCCAGCACCTGACGGCGGCTGGGCGCGGTTTTGATCTCCGCCGCCTCGACCGGCATGGCGAAGCCCGCCGGCGGCCCGGCCGGCCGGCCGGCCGCCTGGTTCCCCGGCGCGCCGAAATAGAGGAAATATCCCCCGCCCAAGCCGGCCGCAGCCAGGAGGACGACGATCACCGCAACGATCGAATGCATATCTGAAACCCTCGTCAACGCCAGCCGCACCGCCGCCGTATCGGCGGGCGGGCATCGGTGTTGAAAAAACTAAACTATACCGTTCAGTTCACATATAATGGAAATACCGCGATCTGACAACTCGGGACTGCATTAATGCGTTCGACCGCCGAAAAGAAACGTTCCCGTCGGGAGAAGGACAAGCCGGCCGTCGGCGCGAACCCGAAATACGATTCGGTCCTCGATGCCGGCGCCCGGGTCTTTCTCGAACAAGGTTTCGGCGCGGCGAGCATGGATGCGATTGCGGCGCGCGCTGGCGTATCCAAAGCGACGATCTACAGCCATTTTACCAACAAGCATGCCCTGTTTGGCGAGATCGTCAGTTGCCGTTGCCAGGAAACGATGCCGACGATCGGCGCGGCGATGCTGGGCGACCTGCCGCCCGGCGAGGCGCTGACCCAGATCGGCCGCCAGTTCCTCGATATGCTCCTGTCGCCCAACGCGTTGCCGCTTTATCGGGTGGTGCTGTCCGAGGCGCCGCGTTTTCCCGAGCTCGGGCGTATTTTTTATGCGAGCGGCCCCGACCGGATCGCGGCCGCACTCGCCGAATATCTCGCGCGGCAAACGGCGGCTGGTACGCTCGACATCGCCGATCCCCGGCTGGCCGCCGAGCAGTTTTTCGGCATGGTCATGGGCCAGGTGCATCTGCGCGTCCTGCTCGGCATAACCGCCGAGCCGCCGCCCCCGGCCGAACGCAAGCGGGTGGTCGCCAGCGCGGTTGGAATCTTCCTTAGCGGAACGCAGCATCAGGCGCAAAAAGTCCGTCGTCGCCCGTCGGCAACGCCATGCTGAAGGCCCTTATTATCCTGCCCGGCAATGTTCTGATCGTCATGCCGGCGTTGCTGATCTGGCTGTCGGCGGGCACCCCCCTGGCGGCGGCGCTGGCCGGGCCGGAAACCGTCCGCTTCTGGCTGGCCGTAATCGTCGGCGCGCCGGGGCTGGCGTTGATGGGGTGGACGATCCGCGATTTTGCCCGCATCGGCCACGGCACGCCCGCCCCGTGGCAACCGCCGACGCGCCTCGTCGTCGCCGGCGTTTACCGCTATGTCCGCAACCCGATGATCACCGGCGTGTGCCTGGTCCTGGCAGCGGAAACCTTGTTGCTGACTTCAATCCCGCTGGCCAGCTGGCTGGTGGTTTTCATGGCGGCGAACACGATCTACGTGCCGGCGAGCGAGGAGCCGGGCCTCGAAGCCCGGTTCGGCGACGATTACCGGCGCTATGCGGCCCATGTCCCCCGCTGGATCCCGCGCCGGACGCCATGGACCGGGGCCGATAGCGCCTGATCGCCGCCGGATATTACCGACATTGCGTCGGCGGGCCGTCCGCCCTCGAGCGCGGCATCACCATCAAGGCCCAGACGGTGCGCCTCGAATACAAGGCGCGGGACGGCGGGACCTATGTCCTCAATCTCATGGACACGCCGGGCCATGTCGATTTCGCCTATGAGGTGAGCCGCTCGCTCGCCGCCTGCGAAGGCTCGATCCTGGTCGTCGACGCGAGCCAGGGCGTCGAGGCGCAGACCCTCGCCAATGTCTATCAGGCGATCGAGGCCAATCACGAGATCGTCCCGGTGCTCAACAAGGTCGATCTGCCGGCCGCCGATCCCGAACGGGTCAAGCAGCAGATCGAGGATGTCATCGGCCTCGACGCCTCGGGCGCGGTGCCGATTTCGGCCAAGACCGGCCTCAATATCGACGCGGTGCTCGAGGCGCTGGTCGAACGCCTGCCGCCGCCCACGGGCGATGCGACGGCGCCGCTCAAGGCCCTGCTGGTCGATTCCTGGTACGACTCCTATCTCGGCGTCATCGTGCTGGTGCGGGTCAAGGACGGCAAGCTCGCCAGGGGCCTCAAGCTCCGCATGATGGCGACCGGTGCTGCGCACGAGATCGAGCGCGTCGGCGTGTTCACGCCCAAGCCGAAGGATGTCGGCACGCTTGGTCCCGGCGAGATCGGCTTCATCACCGCCGGCATCAAGGCGGTGGCCGATTGCCGGGTCGGCGATACGCTGACCGAGGATCGCCGCCCGGCGGCCGCGCCCTTGCCCGGCTTCAAGCCCAGCCTGCCGGTGGTGTTCTGCGGCCTGTTCCCCATCGATCCGGCGGAATTCGAGCATCTGCGCGAGAGCCTGTCCAAGCTTCACCTCAACGATGCGAGCTTCGTCTACGAGCCGGAAAGCTCGGCGGCGCTCGGCTTCGGCTTTCGCTGCGGCTTTCTCGGCCTGCTCCATCTCGAGATCGTGCAGGAGCGGCTGAGCCGCGAATTCAATCTCGACCTGATCGCCACCGCGCCCTCGGTCGTCTACCGGATACATCTCACCGACGGCTCGATAGTCGAGCTGCACAACCCCGCCGACATGCCCGACCCGGTGCGCATCGACCATATCGAGGAGCCGTGGCTCAAGGCGACCATCCTCGTGCCCGACGAGCATCTCGGCGCGGTGCTCAAGCTGTGCGAGGACCGGCGCGGCGCGCAGGAAAACCTCACCTATGCCGGCAACCGGGCGATGCTGGTCTATCGCCTGCCGCTCAACGAGGTGGTGTTCGATTTCTACGACCGGCTCAAATCGTCCTCGCGCGGCTATGCGAGCTTCGATTACCAGATCGACAATTACCAGCAGAGCGACGTGGTCATGCTGTCGATCCTGGTCAACGGCGAGCCGGTCGACGCGCTGGCCATGATCGTCCACCGCGCCTACGCCGAAAGCCGCGGCCGCGCGCTATGCGTCAAGCTCAAGGAGCTGATTCCGAAGCAGCTGTTCAAGATCGCCATCCAGGCGGCGATCGGCGGCCGGGTGGTGGCGCGCGAGACGATCAGCGCCCTGCGCAAGGACGTCACCGCCAAGTGCTACGGCGGCGATATTTCGCGCAAGCGCAAGCTTCTCGACAAGCAGAAAGAGGGCAAGAAGAAGATGCGCCAATTCGGCAAGGTCGACATTCCGCAGACGGCGTTTCTTGCCGCCCTCAAGGCGCGCGAGGAATAGGGCGCGCGAGGAGTAGGGCGGTCCGGGGCGGGCGTCAGTCGAAGGTGCCGCTGCGCCATTTGCGCCGGTTGCGACCGTGGCGAAAGAGGATCAGCAGCACGATCCCCGGCACGGCGAAGACGATCCAGGCCGGCGTCAGCACGACGCTGAACAGGACCGGGTCCCATAACCAGGGGTGGAGATAGCGCTCGACCACCGCCTGGATGACGTTGAGCGAACCGGGATGGAGGGCGTACCAGAGCTCGCCCAGCGGGGCCATGGCATAGGTCCCGCTTCTGAGGAAACCGAGCGCGTCCTGGCCGGCCGCCAGAAGCGCCGCGACGATCAGGACCCAGCCGATCAGACGCCCTGTCATGATGCCTCCCCCGCCGGCGAATCGGCCGCCGGCCCAGAAGCTTAGCACCGTCGGGGCGGTGCGCTCCACCCGCTTTGCGGGGGCCGCCGGCGCGGCCCCCTGGGGCGGGGTCCGGGGGCGCCCGACGGGGTTGGCAGGGGCGCGGGCGCGCTGGTATGGTGCCGCCCGCCGGACGGACCGGAGGGATGGCCGAGTGGCTTAAGGCGCACGCTTGGAAAGCGTGTTTACGGGCAACCGTAACGTGGGTTCGAATCCCACTCCCTCCGCCAAATCCGGAAAACGATCTGCCGGCCATTGCGCGGATAGCGCACCCCCGCTGTCTCGCCGCAGCGCCGGGTGTTCGCGCGCGGGACCGAAACCGGCGACGGTCAGGATGTCGCCGTGACGACAAGCGCGCGGCCACGCTCGAAAGCACAACAAGAGGCCGCGCGATACGCACGCGGCCCCTTTACGCACTGGAAAATCAGGCGGGCCCGCCGCCGAAAAGCCGGGCGCTCTGAAGCAGCGCCTCGATGCTGCGGTTTAGGCGGGCGGCGCCCGACCCCGTCGTCGGGCTTTTAGGCGAACATCTCGATGTCGCCGTTGAGCGCCATCAGGCCCGTCTCGACCTTAAGCGACGGCTGGCGCTGTCCAACCTGTTTGCGGAATTCCACCAAGGAGGCGCGGTGCGTTTCGGTTTCGATCTTGGCGTCGGCAACTTTGTCTGCCCCATAGGCGATCTTGGCGGCGCCGCAATCTCGGTGGTTGATCGCAATGACGCTCTTGATACGGTGCAATTGAATGGATGTCGCGAGGTTGTCCCAGAACGTCTTTTGCCAATCCTTGAACGGTTCCGCGACCACGCCGATGGCAGCCTGCAGGCGCGGATCGATGCATCCAAGAACCATCGCTTCATAATTGCCCTCGGCGGCAAAACCGAAGCGGGACGCCAGAACGACAGACACGCCGCCCGCCAACGCTCCGACGATGAATTTCCGGCGGTTGAAAGCACGGGCCAGCAGGTCGCCGCAGCATGTGCATGACGGGGAATGGAGGATCTTCGATGACATGAGGTTCTCCTATCGGATCATGGAGTCGGGACGCCGATGACCGGCCAATATCGAGCAGATGAGTTAAATTTTAACTTACGGCGGAATTCGGCGCTATACGCATATAGTTTAAGTGACCGCGGAGGCTGGCTAGGATTGTGCGCTTGGTCGCGCCTGGCCCGAAGACTGTTGGATTTCAAGATATTTCCTTCCGCCAGCTTGCCAGCGACGCAATTTCTCCGGAGTCCATGGGCCGTTGAATGCCGGCCTGTGGCCGCGCGCCGGCTGAAAGTTTTCGCACAGGGCGGTGAAAAGACTTTCTATCGTCTTCCCCGCCCCTGAGTGCCAGTTTTGCGCCGTCCTTAAATACGGAGATGCAACCCTTGGAACTGATCAGCAACCATTTGTGCCCTTTCACCCAGCGCGCCGCGATCCAGCTGGCTGAAAAAGGGGCGGCTTATGAGCATGTTTACATTGACCTCGCCGACAAACCGGCCTGGTTCGCGCGGATTTCCCCCTTGGGCAAGGTGCCGGTTCTGCGTATGGGGGACGAGGCCCTTTTCGAAACCACCGTAATTTGCGAGTTCCTCGAGGAAACCGTGCCGGGGCAGCCCCTCTATCCGGCCGATCCGCTCGTAAAAGCCAAGCATCGTGCCTGGATCGAATTTGCCTCGGCGACTATCGCCGACATTTTCGGGTTCTATATGGCGCCGGACGCGGCGGCCTTCGAACGCAAGAAGGACGATCTGCGCGCGAAGTTCGCCCGGCTCGACGGCCATCTCGGGGCGGGCCCTTACTTCGCCGGGAAAGATTTCTATCTGGTCGATGCGGCGTTCGCGCCGATTTTCAGATTGTTCGACACGTTCGACCGGATAGCCGATTTCAGGATCTTCGACGGGACCCGTCGCATCGGGGCCTACCGGACCGCGCTGGCCGAGCGGCAAAGCGTGCAACGGGCGGTGGTGGCCGATTATGCGCGCCGCTTTGAGGGCTATCTCGCCCAACGCGGGTCGCATCTTTCCGGCCTGATGACGCGAACGGACTGAAGGTTCAGGATGCCTTGCCGGATAGCAGGGGCGCCGCCGTCTTCAGCATCCGGACGAGGGCGTCGTATGCGGCGCGCACCCTGGGAACCCGCGCGATTTCCGGGTGGAGGAGCAACCATAAGCCCGATTCCAGGGAAGCGATCGGCGGCTCCACCCTGACGATCCCGGGAATGCTGCCGCCGACAAAGCAGGGCAGCAGGCCAAAGCCGATGCCGGAGCGGATTGCCTGCGCCGCGCCAAGAAGCGTATTGGCCCGGAAGCGGATGCAGCTATCCGGAACATTGGTCGCAACCCAGGCGCCGGGCCGGGTGCAGGCCAGGGCGGCATCGTAGCCGATCCAGGGATGATCGGCCGACTGGCCCTTGGGCCGGGCGGTCGCCAGCGAATTTTCGGCATAGACGGCCATGGCCACGGTCCCCACGCGCCGCCCCCGTAACGCCGGACACGGGGCGTCGGTGACGCGCAAGGCCATGTCGGCGGAACGCTGAGCCAGCGAAAGCACCTGGTTGGAAACCGTGAGTTCGATGGTCAGTTCCGGCGCCTCGCGGCTGATTTTAGCCAACATGCCGGGCAGCAGATATTCCGACACGGCATCGGGCGCCGTTAGGCGGACGGGGCCGCGCGAATTCTGGTCTCGCCCGGCGATGCGCCCCTCCAGCGCGACGATGTCGTCCCGAAGCCGATCGGCCAGCACTCTCATTTCTTCGCCCGCTTCGGTGGGGCGGCACGAGGACGGCGTGCGGTCGAACAGGCGCACGCCAAGCCGTTGTTCAATTCGTCGCAACCGCCGCGACAGCGTGGGATGGCTTATTCGCAGGGCGATCGCCGCGCCGGAGATGGTGCCGTTCTCGGCGACCGCCAGCACGACGCGCAGATCGTCCCAGTTCAGAGTTGTCGACGGCGATGCCATGTTTCAGCCGCCATTCTGGCGGCCCCATCGGCCAAATGGAAGCGGCTGCTTGGCGCAAGCGATCGCGACGATGCCGAACCGGTCGGCGTCACGCCGACGATGGCGGGCGCTGCCGCGCCCGATGCGCCGCCGCCTTCGCTCGGTTGCCGCATACCGCCATGCTGCACCAGCGACGTACATGGCCCTTGCTCACGTCATGAAACCACAGAGTGCAGGTCGGGCCCTCGCATTGGCGGACAAGGGTAAAATCCTTGCGGCAAACGAGGTCGCCAATCGCCTCCGCGATCGGCAGCAGCAGCGTTTCGGGCGTCCGCCAGCGCCGCCGATATTGCCAGTGCAACGCGCCGTGTCCGTCCTCCCCGTCCCTGTCCCCGCCGGTGACTTCCGTATCGCGGCGCGGCGCGGCGGCGATCTGCCGATAGGACTCATCGCGCCCGAGCAACTGGTTGAACGGCGCCAGGTCGCGCAAAGCCGTTGAGCTGAGCGGTTCGCCGGCATGATTACCCACGAATGCGCGAAACCGTTCGCGCAGCTCGCGCGCCTGGGCTGCCATGGCATCGAGCGCGCCGGATGCGGCGTCGGCGCGAAACCGCGCTGCCACATCTGCCGGCACGGCATGAGCCTGTTCCAGCCATGCGACGAGGTCGGCGCCATTCGCCAGCCACTCGGTCTCCCGCCCACGCGGGGCGGCGAAGCTGTTGAGAAAATCCAGGGCGAGGTCGTCGCCGACAAAGAGCGGGGCGGGCCGTTGCTCGGCCATCGGTGGCCTCCATATCGCATCAGCTCCGGCCAGCTCCGGGGCCGGTCAATCACATGACCTGAATTTTCGCCATTTACAAGTTACTCAAGGCTAGATAACCTTATCAATAATAAAACACAGGTTACTAATCGTCAACCAGGTTCCCACCGCGAAAGGTTCATTCCGTACGGATAGTTAACGCTTACGGCCCCGGTCCCTGGCCGATGGGCACGACACACCCACTCCAAAAGGAATTTCCCATGTTCAAGACCATCCTGAACGCCGTCGTCAGCGTCGGCGTTGCCTTCACCGCCCTGCCTGCAACCGCGGCAGTCGCCCAAGTGCAGAAAACCGGCAGTTTCCTGAACCTCGACCTGGCGATCGAAGCCGCCCAGGAAGCCGTCCGTGTATGCGCGGCCCGCGGCTGGCCAGTTAGCGCCGCCGTCGTCGATACAGCGGGCAATGTGAAGCTCCAGGCCAAGGGCGATCACAGCACCATCCACACCAAGGATACGAGCTTTCGCAAGGCCTACACCGTCGCCACCATGGGCGCGATCTTCGACTTCGACCGGCTCGGCGTCTGGGTGGACAAGCTCAAGTCGAATCCCAATGCGACGGCGCTCGCCAGCATTCCGGGGATCATCCTGCTGCCCGGTGCCGTCGCGGTAAAGATTCGCGGCGAGATCGTTGCCGCCATCGGCGTCGGCGGCGCACCGGGTGGGGACAAAGACGAAGAATGCGCCCTGGCCGGTCTCGACAAGATCAAGAGCCGGCTGCCGCAGTAAGACCCACCACAGTTTTGCATGCTGCCGAAGTAGGCGGCGCCCCGCTAACCACCGCGACACATCCACCCAGAAGGAGATCGACATGCCTAAAACAATCCTGATCACCGGCGCCAGCACCGGCTTCGGCCGCGACACGGCCGAAACCCTGGCCCATGCCGGCCACGCCGTATTCGCCTCGATGCGCGATCCGCAGCGGAAAAATCGCGAGCATGCCGAGGCGCTGCGCAAGCAGGGCATCGAGGTCGTCGATCTCGATGTCAGCAGCGACGCCTCGGTCGACCGGGCCGTCAAGGAGGTGCTGGCGCGCGCCGGCCGCATCGATGTGCTCATCAACAACGCCGGCATCGCATCGGCCGGAATCACCGAGGCGTTCACCTCCGACCAGGCGAAGATCGTGTTCGACACGAACGTCGTGGGCTTGCTGCGCACCACCCGCGCGGTGTTGCCGGCGATGCGCAAGCAGGGCGACGGACTGATCGTCAATATCGGCTCGATTCTCGGCCGCGTGACCTTCCCCTTCTTCGGCATCTACGGCGCCAGCAAGTTCGCGGTCGAGGCGCTTACCGATAGCCTCCGCTACGAGGTTTCGCAGCTCGGCGTCGACGTCACGCTGATCCAGCCAAGCGCCTATCCGACCCAAATGTACGCGAGCGCTCAGCAGCCGGTCGACGCCGACCGGGCCGCGGCCTACGGCGCAGTCGGCGAGATCCCCGGCGCCATGTTCAAGCATTTCATGGCAACATTCCAAGCGGCGAACGCCCCAAATCCGCATGACATCGCCGTGGCGATCGCAAAGCTGGTGGCGCAGCCCAAGGGCAGCCGGCCGGCGCGTACTGTCGTCGGCGCCGCGTTCGGCTCCGATACCGTGAACGAACAGACGGCACCCGTACAGGCGCATGTGGTCGAAGTGCTCGGCCTTGGTCATCTCACCAAGGTTGCCTGAGAAAAACGCGCCGGATCGGCGTCGTCGATGCCGATCCGGTTGCGTTCATTCCTTGATTGACACGGAGGCCTTCGTGACCACACCCATC
>JACQAF010000125.1 GCA_016195145.1 Rhodospirillales bacterium | reverse complement strand
TGACCTGGCCGGATGGCAAGGGCCCGAACATGATTCTCGACGACGGCGGCGACGCCACCCTCCTCGTCCATCTCGGCATGCGGGCGGAGAAGGACGCCTCGGTCCTGGCCAAGCCGGGCAGCGAGGAAGAGGAAGCCCTGTTCGCCGCGATCAAGAAGCGGATTAAGGCCAAGCCGGGCTGGTATTCGGCCCTCGGCAAGAACATCCGCGGCGTGACCGAGGAAACGACGACCGGCGTTCACCGCCTCTACCAGATGGAAAAGGACGGCCGGCTCCTGTTCCCGGCGATCAACGTCAACGACTCGGTGACCAAGTCGAAATTCGACAATCTTTACGGCTGCCGGGAGAGCCTGGTCGACGGCATTCGCCGCGCCACCGACGTGATGATGGCCGGCAAGGTCGCGGTCGTCGCCGGGTTCGGCGATGTGGGCAAGGGTTCGGCCGCGTCGTTGCGCAACGCCGGGGCGCGGGTGATGGTGACCGAAATCGATCCGATCTGCGCCCTGCAGGCGGCGATGGAAGGCTACCAGGTGGTGACCATGGACGACGCCGCGTCGATGGCCGACATCTTCGTCACCGCCACCGGCAATGTCGACGTCATCACCATCGACCACATGCGCAAGATGAAAGACCGGGCGGTGGTCTGCAACATCGGCCATTTCGACAACGAGATCCAGATCGCCGCGCTCAAGAACCACAAATGGCACAACGTCAAGCCACAGGTGGACGAGATTGAATTTCCCGGCGGCAAACGCATCATCCTGCTCGCCGAGGGGCGGCTGGTGAATCTCGGCTGCGCCACCGGCCATCCGAGCTTCGTGATGAGCGCGTCGTTCACCAACCAGACGCTGGCCCATCTCGAGTTGTGGACCAATCCGAAAAAATACGGGAAGAAAGTCTACACCCTGCCCAAGCATCTCGACGAAAAGGTGGCCGCCCTCCACCTCGCCAAGGTCGGAGCCAAGCTCACCAAGCTCAGCAAGACGCAGGCGGAGTATATCGGCGTTCCCCCGGCCGGCCCGTTCAAGGCGGACACCTACCGATACTGATGCCGGCTGTTACTGGCGCCAGCCGTTACTGACGCGGGCGGCCGCGCGCGCTTGTTCGCATCGGCGGTTTGCGCCTAAACTTCAGACGTCTCCGCGCCGGGGAAGAATGGCGTCCGGACCATCCGGGCGCAGCAGCGGGCGTCAAGCCCGTGTCCGGCCGGGTAGTCGCGGTCCGGAACAGCAATCATGGGACGTTCCTGAAATGATCGAAGGCGCCCTCGCATGGGGGCTTGCCGTACTGGGCTTGGCGGTTGCGGGCAGTGCGCTGGTCTGGCGGCGCCGTCGAATCGCCGCGCTTGTCGCGGCGCGCGATGCCGACCGGCGGGCCGCCCTCGCCGCCGAAAAGCGCTTTGTGGCGGAAAATTGCGCCCTTGCCGCGCGCCTCGCCGGGGCCGAGGCCGATCTCGCCGCCCTGCGCGGAGTGCATGAACCGCTGGTCGATATGCTCGATCGCCTGCCGGTGCCGTTATGGCGGCGCGGAGCCGACCTTGCGCTCGTTTATTGCAACCGCGCTTATGCCGATGCGGTGGAGGCGGACCGGGCGCGCGTGCTCGCCGAAGGTCTGCCATTGGGCGGGCCGGCGCTCGCCGGCCGGATGCGCGCATTGGCCGAACTGGCGCTGACCGCGCGGACGCCGCAATCGGAAGCCGATCACGTGGTTATCGCCGGGTCGCGCCGTCTGCTCGATTTTACCGAGGCACCGGTCGCCGATGGCGGCACGGTCGGCATGGCGATCGACGTGACCGAGCGCGAAGAAGCCGAGGCGGAGCTCTCCCGCCATGTCGCCGCGCATGGCGGCGTGCTCGAAACCCTGACCACGGCCATCGCCATCTTCGGGCCCGACCGCCGCCTCAAATTCTACAACACCGCCTATGCCAGGCTGTGGAAGATCGAGGAAGGCTGGCTGCGCGGCGAACCGGAACATGGCGAGCTTATGGAAACGCTGCGCGAGCGCCGCCGTCTGCCCGAATTCGTCGATTTCCAGGCGTTCAAGCGCAACCGCCTCGCCCTGTTCACCTCGCTGCTGGAGCCGCTTGAGGAACTCATCTACCTGCCGGACGGGACGACGCTGCGCACGCGCACCATGCCGCACCCTCTGGGCGGGTTGATGTTCACCTTCGAGGATGTGACCGACAATCTCGTGCTCGAACGCTCCTACAACACGCTGATCGCGGTGCAGCGCGCCACGCTCGATAATCTTTACGAAGGGGTGGCGGTGCTTGGCAGCGACGGGCGTCTCAGGCTGACCAATCCCGCCTATGCGCGCATCTGGCAATTGCCGGCCGAGGCTCTGTCGGCCGAGCCGCACATCGCCGACCTGGTCGAGCGAACGCGCGATTTCTTCGATTATGACGACTGGTCGGGCTTCAAGGAACGCCTGATCTCGCGCATGACCGATCGCAAGCCGCGGGCCGGGCGGCTCGCCCGCACCGACGGCTCGGTGCTCGATTACGCCAGCGTGCCGCTGCCCGACGGAGCGACGCTCCTGTCCTATGTCGACGTGACTGATTCGATCCGGGTCGAACGGGCGCTGCGCGAGCGCGCCGAGGGGCTGGAGGCGGCCGACCGCCTCAAATCTGAATTCATCTCGACCGTGTCCTACGAGCTGCGCACGCCGCTCAACACGATCATCGGCTTCGCCGAAATCCTGGCCAATCTCTATTTCGGTCCGCTCAACGAGCGCCAGCTCGAATACAGCCGCGGCATCATCGTCTCGTCCGAACGGCTGCTGACCATCATCAACGACATTCTCGACCTCGCCTCGATCGAGGCCGGACGGATGGAGCTCGCCCGCCGCCCGATCGCGCCGCACGCGCTGCTTGCGGACGTCGCTTCGGTGATGCGCGACATGGCCCGCTCGCAGAACCTGCGGCTCGATATCGACGTCGCCGCCGACATGCAACCGATCGAGGGCGACGAGCGGCGGGTGAAGCAGGCGCTGTGCAATCTGGTGTCGAACGCCATCAAGTTCACGCCGGCCGGCGGCTCGATCACCCTCAGCGCCCGGATCGAAAACGGCCGGGCGGTGATCGCTGTCGCCGACACCGGCGTCGGCATCGCGGTCGAGGACCAGGAGCGCGTATTCAAGGAATTCGAGCGCGGCCGCCCCGGCGAGGGGCAGCGCACCGGACCCGGCCTCGGCCTCGCGCTGGTCAAGCGCATCGTCGAGCTGCATGGCGGCAGCGTGACCATCGAATCGGCGCCTAATCGCGGCACCATTGTCACCTGCGCGCTACCCACCCAAGCGCATTAGCGGGGGCGGGGGCGGGGGCCGGGCCGGCGCCTACGCCGCGCCGGGCACGCCCTTGCTGGTCGAATATTCGAAGTGCAGCGCCTCGCCGGGATGGACGAGCGGATAGATCGCATGCGCCGCCGAAGCCGCCTCGGCAAAGCCCGACAGGATCAGCTTCAGCTTGCCGGGATAGGTGGCGATGTCGCCGATGGCGAAGATGCCCGGCGCCGAGGTGGCGCAGCTCGCCGGCTCGACCTTGATGTGGTTGCGGTCGAGATTGAGGCCCCATTGGGCGATCGGCCCCAGATTCATTGCGAGGCCGAAAAAGGCGAGAAGGGCGTCGGCGTCGAGCCGCCTGGTCTTGCCGTCGAGGTCCTTGACCGTCACCGCCGTCATCTTGCCGTTATCGCCTTCGAGCGCGTCGAGCTGATAGGGAACGACGATGTCGATCTTCCCCGCCGCGGCCAGCGCCTTCATCTTGGCGACGCTTTCGGGCGCGGCGCGGAACTTGTCGCGCCGGTGGACGACCATGACCCGGGCGGCGATGTCGGCCAGCGACAGCGCCCAGTCGACCGCCGAATCGCCGCCGCCGGCGATCACCACCTTCTTGCCGCGGAAATCGTCGCGCCGGCGGACGAGATAGAACACGCTTCTGCCCTCAAATTCCTCCAGCCGGGCGAGCGGCGGGCGGTTGGGGCCGAACGCGCCGACGCCGGCGGCAATAACAATCGCCCGTGCGCGCAGGCGGTTGCCGGTTGAGGTCGCCATCTCCCACTCGTCGCCGACCCGGGTCAGCGAATCGACGCGCTGGCCCAGATGGTAGACCGGCTTGAACGGCGCCGCCTGTTCCTCCAGCCGCGCGATCAGCTCGAGCGCGTCGATGCGCGGGTATCCGGGGATGTCGTAGATCGGCTTCTCGGGATAAAGCGCGGCGCACTGGCCGCCGACCGCGTCGAGCGCGTCGATCACCTGGCAGCTCATCTTGAGCATGCCGCACTCGAACACGGCGAACAGGCCGACCGGGCCGGCGCCGATAATCGCGACATCGCTGCGGGAAACGGCGGACATGGGCACTCCAATGCAGGCGGAAAGCGACTCGGGGAGAGGGAAGGGGCAGGCGAACGGCCCCTACCATGCAATCCGCGCCCGGCGCGATCAACCTTTTATCGCGCCTTTCCGTGCCCCGGCTTGCGGCCGGTTGCGGCGGCGGCGGCGGCCGGATACAAACCCGCCATGCCCGATGCTTACCCCACCGCGCCGCCCGACGGCGCCGAATTCGGCCTGGCCGACCTCGCCGCCACCGGCCGCCTCGCGCGCGCCGTCGCGATGCAGGCGCGCCCCGGCGACGTGATCGGGCTGTGGGGCGGGCTTGGGCTCGGCAAGACCAGCTTCGCCCGCGCCTTTATCCGCGCCGGCGGGGCGGAGTCGGAGGAGGTGCCGAGCCCGACCTTTACCCTGGTCCAGGTCTATGATCTGTCGGATGCGGCGGTCTGGCACTTCGATCTCGCCCGCCTCGTCGGCCACGGCCCATGGACCGCTCGCCTGCCGGAGATCGCCGCGCATGTCTGATCCGCAGGCAACGATGGACCGGGGCGCGCGCGAAGCGGCGATCGGCGACTTTCTTGCGCGGCACGGCTGGGATACGGCACAGCGCCGGATGCTGGCCGGCGACGCCTCGTTCCGCAAGTATTACCGCCTCGACCGCACGGGCACGCGCGCCGTGCTGATGGACGCGCCGCCGCCGCACGAGGATGTCCGCCCGTTCGTTGCCGTCGCCCGCCATCTGCTCGGCCTCGGCTTCAGCGCGCCAGCCGTCCTCGCCGCCGACGAGGCGGCCGGCCTTCTGCTCCTTTAGGATTTCGGCGACGATACCTATACGCACGCGCTGGCTGCCGGGGCCGACGAGGGCGCGCTCTACGCTCGCGCGGTCGATCTGCTGATCGCGCTCCACCGCCACCCGCGCGCCGCCGACATCGCCGTGCCGCCCTATGACGATGCGCGGCTTCTCGCCGAGGCGGCGCTGTTCGCCGACTGGTTTCTGCCCGATGTCGCCGACCGGCCGACCCCGCCGTCGCTGCGCGCGGAATATCTCGACCTGTGGCGCGCCGTCCTGCCGCGGGCACGGGCCGTGCCGGCGAGCCTGGTGCTGCGCGACTATCATGTCGACAACCTGATGCGGATCGCTCGGCGCGAGAGCGTCGCGGCCTGCGGCCTGCTCGATTTCCAGGACGCGGTGATCGGTCCGGTCGCCTACGATCTCGTTTCCCTGCTCGAGGATGCGCGGCGCGACGTGCTGCCCGACGTCGCCAGCGCCATGCGCGCGCGCTATCTCGCCGCCTTTCCCACACTCGACCATGAAGCGTTCGCCGCCTCGTGCGCCATCCTCGCGGCGCAGCGCAACGCGAAGATCATCGGCATCTTCACCCGCCTGTTCCGCCGCGACGGCAAGCCGCAATACCTGGCCCATATTCCGCGCGTCTGGCGGCTGCTCGACAGCGATCTGCGGCATCCGGCGCTGGCCGATATCCGCGCCTGGTTCGCGCGCGCCATACCGCCATCGCGGCGGACCGCGCCTGTGGCGGGGGCCGTCGTATGACCGCCGCGCCGCACGTGGCGATGGTGCTGGCGGCCGGGCTTGGCAAGCGCATGCGCCCGCTGACCGAGACCCTGCCCAAACCGTTGATTCCGGTGGCGGGGCGCACGCTGATCGATCGCGTACTCGACCGTTTCGCCGAAATCGGCATCGAACGCGCGGTAGTCAACCTCCATCACCATCGCGGCCAGCTCGAAGCGCATCTGAAACAGCGCGCTGAACAGGAAAAACCGCCGCTCGTGCTGTCGCCCGAGACCGAGCTGCTGGAGACCGGCGGCGGCGTCGTGCATGCCCTGCCGGCGCTCGGCGATGCGCCGTTCTACGTCGCCAATGCCGATGTGCTGTGGCTCGACGGCTATACGCCGGCGCTCCTGCGCCTCGCCCGCGCCTGGGACGAAACGAAAATGGACGCGCTTCTTCTTCTCCAGCGATCCGCTACCGCCTTCGGTTACGAAGGGCGGGGCGATTATTTTCTCGATCCGCTCGGCCGCGTACGGCGGCGCGCATCGCACGAGGTGGCGCCGTTCGTCTTCGCCGGCGTGCAGATTCTCCATCCTCGCCTGTTCAAGGACGCACCCACCGGAGCGTTCTCGCTCAACCGCATCTGGGATCGCGCCGAAGCGGCCGAACGGCTATGGGGCGTCGCCCATGACGGTCTGTGGTACCACGTCGGGACGCCGGCCGACGTCGCCGCGACCGAGGCCGAACTCGGCCATTTCCGCCGGCCGCGCGGCGGCGGCTGAGGGCCGCCGGGCTGTGGACGCTCCCGCCGTCGGCCCTTCCGAGCGCGCGTCGTGCCGCGTTTTCACCATGCCCGCCGGGGCTTCGTTCCTCGACGCGCTCGCCGCCGGCATCTGGCGCGAGGCGGATGCCGACCCCTTGCGGTTGGCGCGGGCGACGGTCCTGCTGCCGACGCGGCGCGCGTGCCGGGGGCTGCGCGATGCGTTCCTGCGCCTGCGCGGCGGCGAGCCCTTGCTGCTGCCGCGCATGCAGCCGCTCGGCGACATCGACGACGACGAGCTGCTGCTCGATGCGCCGGCCGACGGGGCAGATGCGCTCGATCTGCCACCGGCGATCCCGCACCTCGAACGGTTGCTGCTGCTGACCCGGCTGGCGCTGGCGCGCGAGGGCGTTGCCGGTCCCGGCGTGGCGGCGCGGCTTGCCCAGGCGCTGGCCGACCTGCTCGACAGCGCCGCGATCGAGGGCGTGAGCCTCGACCGGCTCGAAGAACTGGTGCCGGCGGACTTCGCCGAACATTGGCAGATGACGCTCGAGTTCCTTGGCATCGTGCGCACGCACTGGCCGAAGATTCTGGCCGAACGCGACCGGCTCGA
>JACQAF010000124.1 GCA_016195145.1 Rhodospirillales bacterium | reverse complement strand
AGCGGCCAGCATTTGGCCCGGTTTCCGGCGCCGGGCGCGAGGCCGATATAGACTGGCCCGTCGGGAAGTAGCCGATGCACCTGCTCGACCAGTTCGGCCGGCAAGGGCGGGGCGGCGTGCGGGGTCGCGGGCCGGCCGCTGGCGAACTCGACGAGGTCGAGCAATTGGCGGTTCAGCGCCGACGGTTTGTCGTAACCGGTGGGCGGGCGGACGCCCGACAGCGTGAAATTGGCGGCCGGCGACAGGAATCGCCGGCAGCGGAGGCGGCGCAGGATCAGTGTAGTGAGAACGCGACGCGCATCTTCATCAATCCGTCGCCCATCAGGTCGAGTCCGACATAGACGAGGATCGAAGCGGGGTCGCGAGGCGCGCTCATTGTGGCTCTCGCTTAGCACAGGCGATGCCGCGGCGGCCAGCGGCCCCCGTCGTCCCTGCGATTTGACCTTCGGTGCGCCGCGCCGCATCTTGGCAAGGCGATCACCGACGAATTTCTTAACGGAGCGATCATCCCATGCGCCTCGGCGTGCCCAAGGAAATCAAAAGCAACGAGAACCGCGTCGGCCTCGTGCCGGCCAGCGTGCGCGAGCTTGTCCTGCACGGCCACGAGGTGCTGGTCGAAACTCGCGCCGGTTACGGGATCGGCTTCGAAGATGCCGATTACACCGCCGCCGGGGCCAAGATCGCCCCGACGGCCGACGAGGTGTTTGCGCGCGCCGAGATGATCGTCAAGGTGAAAGAACCGCAGCCGGTCGAGATCGCGCGCCTGCGCGCGGGACAGATCCTGTTCACCTATCTTCACCTCGCCCCCGATCCGGCCCAAGCCAAGGGGCTGATGGCCTCGGGCTGCACGGCGATCGCCTATGAAACCGTGACCAGCGCGCGCGGCGGCCTGCCCCTGCTTTCGCCGATGAGCGAGGTTGCCGGCCGGATGTCGATCCAGGTCGGCGCACATTGCCTGGAAAAACGCCAGGGTGGCATGGGCGTGCTGCTCGGCGGCGTGCCGGGGGTGAAGGCGGCGAAGGTGGTCATTCTCGGCGGCGGCGTTTCGGGCACCAATGCGGCGCGCATGGCGATGGGGCTGGAGGCGCATGTTATCGTCATCGACCGGTCGCTGTCGCGGCTTTATGAGCTCGATTTGCAATTCGGCTCGCGGCTGCACACCGTTTATGCGACGCGCGATGCGGTCGAAAGCCACGTTCTCGACGCCGACCTCGTCGTCGGCGCGGTGCTGGTGCCGGGGGCTACCGCGCCCAAGCTCGTCACCCGCGAAATGGTGAAACACATGCGGCGCGGCGCGGTGCTGGTCGACATCTCGATCGACCAGGGCGGTTGCGCCGAGACCAGCCGGCCGACCACCCACGACGACCCGACCTATGTTGTCGACGAGGTGGTGCATTACTGCGTCGCCAACATGCCGGGCGCGGTGCCGCGGACCTCGACCTTCGCCCTCAACAACGCCACGCTGCCCTTCGCCCTCGCGCTCGCGGACAAGGGGGTCCGGGCGGCTCTCGCCGCCGATCCGCATCTGGGCGCAGGCCTCAACGTTCATCGCGGTAAGATCACCCACCCGGCGGTGGCCGAGGCTTTGGGCGTCGACTACATGCCTGCGGACCGCGCGCTCGCCGGCTAGGCGCGGCGACCGGGCGGTCAGGAATCCGGCTTGTCGAGCGCGTAGCCGGCCGAGCGTACGGTACGGATAAGATCGGGTTCGCCGGGCGCGTTGAGGGCACGGCGCAGTCGGCGAACATGAACATCGACGGTGCGCGGCTCGATGTCGCTATCTTGCCCCCATACGGCGTCGAGCAATTGTTCGCGCGCGTAAACCCGGCCGGGCCGCTCCATGAGGAATTGTAAAAGGCGGAACTCGGTCGGCCCCAGATGAATCTGTCGGCCGTTGCGGGTGATACGATGGGTGGCGAGATCGATCCGCACCCCCGCATAGGCCATTGTTTCGCTCGCCGTCGCCGGCCGGGCGCGGCGCAGGACAGCGCGAATGCGCGCGATCAACTCGCTCGGCGAGAACGGCTTGGGGATGTAATCGTCGGCGCCGACCTCGAGGCCGCGTACGCGGTCGCTCTCCTCGCCGCGCGCGGTGAGCATGATGACCGGCAGATCGCGGGTTTCGGCGCCGCGCCGCAGCTGCCGGCAGACCTCAAGGCCGGATACGTGCGGCAGCATCCAGTCGAGGACAACAAGATCGGGCTTGCGCTCGGCGATGACGAGCAGGGCTTCTTCGCCGTCGCTGGCGGCGGCGGCGCGAAACCCCTCTTTTTCGAGATTGTAGAGAAGCAATTCGACCAGCGCCGGCTCGTCCTCGACGACCAGAATGCTCGGCTTCATCGCGCCCCGCCGTCTTTCGGTTGGACCACGGCGAAGCTTGTCATGTCGCCCTTGGGGCGACTGCCCTTGAGCGGCGTGCCGACGACGAGAAAATGGATCGTCTCGGCGATGTTGGTCGCATGGTCGCCGATGCGCTCGATATTCTTGGCGATGAACAGGAGATGGGTCGAAGCCGTGATGTTGCGCGGGTCCTCCATCATGTAGGTCAGGAGCTCGCGGAACAGGCTTGAATGCATGTCGTCGAGTTCCTCGTCGCGGTTCCATACCGCGATCGCCTTGTCGACGTCGCGATTGGCGTAGGCGTCGAGTACGTCCTTGACCATCTCGCGCACCACCTTGCCCATGCGCGGCACGGCGTGTAGAGGGCGCACCGGGGCGACCTGGGCGAGGGCGACGGCGCGCTTGGCGACATTGGCGGCGTAGTCGGCGATGCGTTCGAGATCGCTGGCGATGCGCAAGGCGGCGACGATGCGGCGTAGATCGCCGGCCACCGGCTGGCGCAGCGCCAGAAGCTGGATCGCCTGGTTGTCGATGTCGCGCTCCAGCTCGTCGACCTTGGCGTCGCTCTCGACCGTGGTCGAAGCGAGCGCGGTGTTACGCTTGACCAGCGCCTCGATCGCATCGGCGATCTGGGCCTCGGCCAGGCCGCCCATGCGCGCGATCGTGCCGGCGAGGCGCTTCAGCTGTTCGTCGTAAGCCTTGACGATATGCTCGGGCATATACGGTCCTTCTCGTTCGTTCCGCGGCGGATCAGCCGAAGCGGCCGGTGACGTATTCCTCGGTCATCTTGTTGCTCGGGTGGGTGAAGATCGTCGCCGTGTCGTCGAACTCGATCAGTTCGCCGAGATACATGAACGCCGTCCTGTCGGATATGCGCGCCGCCTGCTGCATATTGTGGGTGACAATGGCGATGCAGTAGCGGGACTTGAGCTCGCCGATCAGTTCCTCGATCTTCGAGGTCGTGATCGGGTCGAGCGCCGAGGCCGGTTCGTCGAGCAGCAGGATTTCGGGCTGCACGGCGATGGCCCGGGCGATGCACAGGCGCTGCTGCTGCCCGCCCGACAGGCTGAGGCCGTTCTGGCCGAGCTTGTCCTTGACCTCGTCCCATAGCGCCGCCTGGTCCAATGCCGCCTCGACGCGGCCGTCCATCTCGCCCTTCGGCAGTTTTTCGTAAAGCCGGATGCCGAAGGCAATGTTGTCGTAGATCGACATCGGAAACGGCGTCGGCTTCTGGAACACCATGCCGACTTTGGCGCGCAGGAGATTGAGGTCCTGATCCGGGGCGAGCATATCGCGCCCGTCGATCAGCACCTCGCCGGTCGCCCGCTGCTCGGGGTAGAGCTCGTAAATGCGGTTCATCACGCGCAAGAGGGTCGATTTGCCGCATCCCGACGGGCCGATGAAGGCGGTGACGCTCTTGTCGTCGAAGGCGAGCGAGACGCCCTTCAATGCCTCGAAGGATTTGTAGAAGAAACGCAGGTCGCGGATCTCGACCTTCGGCCGCGCGCCGGGGGCCGGCGTCTCGGTCGGCGCAGTCGCAACGGAGACAGGCGGGCGGATCGGATCGGCGGTGCGAGCGGGTTCGGCGGACATGGTCTTATCGATCATACGAGCTTTTTGCTTCGGCTGGCGAGGGCCCGGGCGACGACATTGAGGATCAGGATGACGAAGGTGATCAGCAGCGCGCCGCTCCAGGCGAGTTTCTGCCAGTCCTCGTAGGGGCTGAGGGCGAACTGGAAAATAACCACCGGCAGGTTGGCCATCGGCGCGTCGAGATCGGTGCTCCAGAACTGGTTGTTGAGCGCGGTGAACAGGAGCGGGGCTGTCTCGCCGCTGATCCGGGCGACGGCCAGCATCGCCCCGGTGACCATGCCTTGGAGGGCGGCGCGGTACAGCACATGGGTGACGATCTTCCAGCGCGGCGTGCCGAGGGCGGCCGTCGCCTCGCGCAGGCTGTTGGGGACGAGGCGCAGCATGTCCTCGGTCGTGCGCACGACGACCGGAATGACGATCAGCGCGAGCGCCGTCGCCCCCGCCCAGGCGGAAAAATGACCGACCTGGACGACCATGATCTCGTAAACGAACAGGCCGACGATGATCGACGGGGCGCTAAGCAGGATATCGTTGACGAAACGGATGACGGGCACCAGGCGGCTGCCTTCGCCGTATTCGGCGAGATAGGTTCCGGCAAACACGCCGACCGGCGCGCCGATCAGGGTCGCGATGACGGTCATCACGGCGCTGCCATAGATGGCGTTGAGCAGCCCGCCGGCGCTGCCCGGCGGCGGGGTCATCTGGGTGAACATCGCGATCGACAGGGCGCTGACCCCGTTGGCGAGCAGCGCCCAGAGAATGGCGGCGAGCCAGGCGACGCCGAAGACCATCGCCGCCCCGGAAAGGGCGAGGGCGATGGCGTTGCGGATGCGGCGTCGGGCGTAGAGCGTCATCGGGATCCTCAGCTTCCCGCCTGCCGTTTCAGGCGGGCGAGCATCAGGCGAGCCAGCGCCAGAACGATGAAGGTGATGGCGAACAGGATCAGGCCGAGAGCGAACAGGGACGAGATATAAAGCTCGCCGATCGCCTCGGTGAATTCGTTGGCAAGAGTGGCCGATATTGTCGTGCCGGGGGCGAGTACGGAGGCGCTGATGCGATGGGCGTTGCCGATGACGAAGGTGACGGCCATGGTTTCGCCGAGCGCGCGCCCGAGGCCGAGCATCACGCCACCGACCACGCCGGCGCGGGTGTAGGGCAGAACCACGTTCCATACCACCTCCCAGGTCGTGGCGCCGACCCCGTAGGCCGATTCGCGCAGCATCGGCGGCACGGTTTCGAATACGTCGCGCATGATCGAGGTGATGAAGGGCAAGACCATGATCGCCAGCACGAGTCCGGCGGTGAGCACGCCAATGCCGAAAGGCGGCCCGGCGAACAGCTCGCCGATCCATGGCAGCTCGCCGTGCGTCGCGATCAGGAAGGGCTGGAGGGTGGATTGCAGGAACGGCGCGAAGATGAACAAACCCCAGATGCCGTAAATGATGCTCGGAATGCCGGCGAGAAGCTCGATGGCGATGCCGAGGGGGCGCTTGAGCCAGGGCGGGCAGGTCTCGGTGAGGAACACCGCGATGCCGAAGCTGATCGGCACGCCGACCAGCATGGCGATGGCCGCGGTGGTCAGGGTGCCGTAGATCGGCGCCAGCGCGCCGAAGCGATCCTTGACCGGGTTCCATGCCTCGGTAACTAGGAACCCGGCGCCGAATTGCGCCAGCGCGGGCCACGCGCCGCGGACGAGGGCGAGGAGCACCGCGCCAAGCAGCAGCAGCACGACGATCGCAAAGCCGGCCGTGCCGGCCCGGAACAGCGCGTCGAGAAAATTATGCCGCCGCGCCCAGCCAGCGATATTGACGTCGATATGAATCAAGCGCCCTCGCCTTTTCGCCCGCCGCTACATTACCGGGCCGGTCCACACCGGCTGGCCGTTCGCATCCTTGATCTGTTTCCAGGTGTGTTCGATCAGGCCGACGACCTTGTCCGGCATCGGCACGTAATCGAGCCCTTCGGCCAGCTTGTCGCCGTGACGGTAGCTCCAGTCGAAGAACTGGAGCACCTGCTTGACGATCTCCGGCTTCTCGGCGTTGGCGTGCATCAGGATAAAGGTGGCGCCGGTGATCGGCCAGCTGCCCTTGCCCGGCTGGTCGGTCAGCAGCAGGTAATAACCGGGCGCCTTTTCCCAATCGGCGTTGGCTGCGGCGGACTGGAAGCTCGTGCTGTCCGGGGCGACGAAATCGCCGGCGCGGTTGGCGAGCAGCACATGGGTCATCTTGTTCTGCTTGGCATAGGCATATTCGACATAGCCGATGGCCCCGCCCGCACGGCTGGTCAGCGCGGCCACGCCCTCATTGCCCTTGCCGCCGAACCCGACCGGCCATTGGAGCGAGGTGTTGACGCCGACCTTGTCGCCCCATTCCGGGCTGACCTTGGCGAGATAGTCGGCGAAGATGAAGGTAGTGCCCGAACCGTCGGAGCGGTGGATTACGGCGATCGCCTGCGACGGCAGCTTGAGGCCGGGATTAAGGCTGGCAATGGCCGGGTCGTTCCAGGTCTTGATCTTGCCGAGATAGATATCGGCCAGCACCTTGCCGGTGAGTTTGAGTTCGCCCGGCTTGACCCCGGCGATATTGACCACCGGCACGACGCCGCCCATCACGGTCGGGAACTGGACAAGACCGGCCTTGGCGAGCTCGTCGGGCTTGAGCGGCATGTCGCTCGCGCCGAAATCCACCGTCTTGCTCGTGATCTGCTTGATGCCGCCGCCCGAGCCGATCGACTGATAGTTGAGCGCGATCCCGGTCTTAGCCCTGTAGGCCTCGGCCCATTTGGCATAAAGCGGATAGGGAAAGGTCGCGCCGGCGCCCGAAATCTGGGCCGACGCGGCCCCGGTCCACAGCACCGCGGCGGCGGCGATGGCCATTCCGCGTACGGCATATCGCGATAGAGCATTCATGTAAAACCTCATCCGGTTCGAAGCTTACGGTCCGGCGTTGCCGGTCCCGATCGAATCGCCCCTGCCGTCGAAACGACGCTGGACGCCGATATCCGGCACCCTACGTCGGCCCGGCTGCAAAAATACGACGGTTCGGCGACAGTTTTATGACGGCGGCCGGGCGGCGCGGCCGGCCGCCGGTCAGGCCGTCGGCAGGTAGACCGTGAACGTCGCGCCGCGGCCGGGCTCGCTGTCGATGGCGAGCGCGCCGCGATGGCGGTTGACGATGTGCTTGACGATGGCGAGTCCGAGCCCGGTGCCGCCGAGCCGGCGCGACCGGCCGGCATCGACGCGGTAAAATCGTTCGGTCAGGCGCGGCAGATGTTCGCGCGCGATGCCCTCGCCATCGTCGGCCACCGCCACCGCGACCGTCGTCGCCCCGGCCGTGCCGGTTGCCGCCCCGGCGGTCGGGCGCGACGCCAGCCGGGCGGATATCCGCACCTTGCCCTGCGTCCGGCCGTATTTGAGCGCGTTGTCGATCAGGCCGCGTCGTCGCGGGCGGGGCCGCGCAGGGTTTCGGCGACGCCGATCAGGGAGGCGAGCGGCGTGCGCAGCTCATGGCTGACATTGGCGACGAAATCGGCCCGCATCCGTTCGGCGCGGCGGATGGCGGTGATGTCATACAGCGACAACAGGCAGGCCTTGCGCCCGCCGGCCGGCGAGAACGAAACGGCGCGGGCGCTGAAATGCCGCTCGATCGGCCCGGGCAAGAGGAAATCGACCGCCTGCACCGGCCCGCCGGCGGTCGCCGCCTCGACCGCTTCGAGCAGGCGCGGCGCGCGCAGCGCCGCCGTCAGGTCGCGGCCGACGACCCCGGGGCCGAGAAAATCGCGCGCCGCCGCGTTGGCGCGCACGATCCGGCCGGTGCCCTCGCTGATCAGGATCGGATCGGGGATCGATTCCAGAATCGCCTCGCCGGCGGCGGTCGAGGCGCGCAACGCCTCGTTGCGCGCAACCCACGAACGGTTGAGCGCGCCGATCGCCGAAGAAAGCTCGGCGAGCGTGGCGAGCGGCTCGTCGGGGGCCGCCGCGCGCTCGCGCACCAGCGCCTCGACCTGCCGGCGAAGCGCGCCGAGGCCGGCCAGATGCCGCCAGACGATGACCGCCATCGCCCCGGCCGCGGCGACGCCCCCGGCCGCCGCCCAGCGCCAGTCGAGCCGCCCAGTCGCCGCGACGACAATAAGCACCGCCGCGGTCGGCGCAACCAGGGCGGCGACGGCGGCGGCGAAGATGCGCGGCGATATGGGCGAACGGGCCATGACGGCGATAGAGACCGATGCGCTTCCGCCCGTCAAGCCGCGCGCGGTTGCGCCCGCGACGGAGCGGGAATCGGCCAAGGCGGAAGACGCCGCAGAACCGGCCGGGTCTACGCCTTTGCCGCGACGCGGGCGTCGCTCCGCGCCTCTTGCGCGGCGAGAACGGCGAGGTTGACGATCTCGCCCACGCTGGCGCCCGGATGGACGATCTGCACCGGTTTTTCGAGACCCATCAGCAGCGGCCCGATCACCGTGCCGCCGCCGAGCTTCTGCAGAAGCTGGCTCGAAATATTCGCCGAATGGAGGCCGGGCATGACCAGCACATTGGCCGTCCCCGACAGGCGGCAGAACGGGTAGAGCGCCTTCATCAGATCGCGGTCGAGCGCCACGTCGGCGGAAATGTCGCCGTCATACTCGAAATCGACGCCGCCCTCGGGCTGGCGGGCGCGCCGGTCGAGCTCGGCCACCGCCTCGCGCACCGGCATCATCTTCTCCATCATCGGGTTGCCGAAATTGGAGAATGACAGCAGCGCGACGCGCGGCTCGTGGCCCATCTGGCGGGCCTTGCCGGCGGCCTGGATGGCGATGTCGGCCATCTCGGCCGGGGTCGGCAGTTCGTGGACCGTGGTGTCGGCCATGAACACGGTGCGGCCCTTGGTGACGACGATCGACAGCCCGATCACCCGCTGCCCCGGCGTGGCGGCAAGCACGCGGCGGACATTGCGCAGCGCCGCGTGATAGGTCCGCGTGACGCCGGTGACCATGGCGTCGGCGTCGCCGCAGGCGACCATGAGGGAGCCGAAGACGTTGCGGTCCTGGTTGACCATGCGCTGGCAGTCGCGCCACAGATAGCCGTGGCGCTGCAGGCGGGCGTAGAGATAGTCGGCATAACGCTTGTTGTTCTTGCTGAGGCGCGCGTTGTGGATGTCGAGCCCGGCGCTCTTGCCGATGCCGATCGCCTTCATCGTCGCCTCGATGCGCTCGCTGCGGCCGACCAGCACCGGCGTGCCGTAGCCCGAATTGCGGAAGGCGACGGCGGCGCGGATGACTTTTTCCTCTTCGCCCTCGGCAAAGACGACGCGGCGCGGCGGGCCGTTGAGGACCTCTTCGTAGACAAGGTCGAGCATCGCCGCCGTCGGGTCGCGGCGGGTCGAAAGCTGCCGGCGATAGGCCTTCATGTCGGCGATCGGCTTGCGCGCGACGCCGGAATCCATCGCCGCCTTGGCGACGGCCGCCGGCACCACCGAAATGAGGCGCGGATCGAACGGCACCGGCATGATGTATTCCGCGCCATAGCGCAGCCGCCGGCCGGCATAGGCGGCGTCGAGCTCGTCGGGCACGTCCTCGCGGGCGAGCGCGGCGATGGCCTCGGCGGCGGCGATCTTCATCGCGTCGTTGATCGTCGAGGCGCGCACATCGAGCGCGCCGCGAAAGATGTAGGGAAAGCCGAGGACGTTGTTGACCTGGTTGGGGTAGTCCGACCGGCCGGTGGCGATGATCGCGTCGGGCCGCGCCGCCTTGGCCTCTTCGGGCGTGATCTCGGGGTCGGGATTGGCCATGGCGAAGATGATCGGTGTGTCGGCCATCGTCGGTGCGGCCCTGGTAGATGACGCCCTTGGTGTCGCACATCACGACATTGGCGTGCGGCACGCCCATTTTCTTGAGCAGCTCGACGCAGGCGATCGACGCCGCCCCGGCGCCGTTGACCACCATGCGGATGTCCTTGAACTCGCGCCCGGTCAGGTGCAGTGCGTTGATCAGCCCGGCGGTGGCGACGATCGCCGTGCCGTGCTGGTCGTCGTGGAACACCGGGATGTCGAGGAGTTCGCGCAGGCGCTGCTCGATAACGAAGCATTCGGGCGCCTTGATGTCTTCGAGGTTGATGCCGCCGAAGGCCGGCCCGAGGAAGCGCACGCAATTGACGAACTCGTCGACTTCCTTGGTGTCGACCTCGAGGTCGAAGGCGTCGACATCGGCGAAGCGCTTGAACAGGCAGGCCTTGCCTTCCATCACCGGCTTGGCCGCGATGGCGCCGAGATCGCCGAGGCCGAGGACGGCGGTGCCGTTGGTGATGACCGCGACCAGGTTGCCCTTGGCCGTGTAGTCATAGGCCAGCGCCTTGTTCTTGGCGATGTGCAGGCACGGCCAGGCGACGCCCGGCGAATAGGCGAGCGACAGGTCGCGCTGGGTGGTCAGCGGCTTGGTGGCGCTGATTTCGAGCTTGCCGCTCCGGCCGTTGGAGTGGAAATGAAGCGCTTCTTCCTCGGTCACATGCGAGGCGACCGGCGCGGTATCGTTAGCCATGGATTTTTCACCGATGATGATGGACGTTTCCCGAAAGCTTTTCCCTCGCCGGCCGTGCCCGGATTTCCCGGGCCAGCCGTGGTTTTCCGGTATGGTAGGGGCTTCCCGCCCGCCCGTCAAAGTACCCGCTATGCCGCTTGCAGCTATGTTATTGTTCGGGCAGGGATGTTTTCAGGGGTAGCGGGCGTGGCGCAGGGCGCGGAAACGAGCGGTTTGGAACCTCTGGCGGCGGCTTTGCCGGCCGCGGCCGATACGACGCCGATGATAGCGCAGTATCTGGAGATCAAGCGCCAGCATCCCGGCTGCCTGCTGTTCTACCGGCTCGGCGATTTCTACGAGATGTTTTTCGACGATGCGGTCGCGGCGGCCCGCGCCCTCGACCTCACCCTCACCCGGCGCGGCAAGCATGGCGACGCCGAGGTGCCGATGTGCGGCGTGCCGGCGCATTCGGTCGAGGGGTATC
>JACQAF010000123.1 GCA_016195145.1 Rhodospirillales bacterium | reverse complement strand
GCACGCCAGCCATGTCGGCGTCGTCGTCGCGCCGGGCTGGATGCTCCATGTCGAGACGGGGATCGACGCGGCGCTCGAACGCTATCGCGAGGGCGCCTGGCCGCACCAGACGGCCGGGATTTATCGCTGGGAGGGCGCGCGATGATCCGGCGCCCCGCATGTCTCCACTGCTGCCCAGAACTCGTCGGCGTCGGCGCCGGGAGTCCCCCAGACCGTCTTGAACGAACGCAACTCGGCAGCGGACCGATCCTGCGAAACCGGCTTGGTAGAGATTTCATACGTTGGCATTCGGACAAAACCGTTGTCGGAAATGCTCGTGACCGTTGCAAGTTGCCGGCGTTCTTGGACCAGATGCGTGATGGGGAAACTGCCCTGCAGGCGATGAGCCGCACAAGCGGCCAGATCCCGATACTCGACCGTGAAGGTTGCCATCCGGATCGGGCTGGATGCGCGGATATCTTCCACCGATGCGCAGCCGATCAGGGCCGCACATGACACAAGAACCATTGCTTGGCGATGCATCGCTAATACCTCCCTCAGCGGGACGGGAGAAGTGTATCGTGGGGGTTGCGGACCGTCCAGCCTTGCGCCTGATCGCCTGTCCGCGCCCATTCCTGAGCGACCGCGTCGATATCGAGATCCCGGCCGGCGGCACGGTCGAGGAAATCGTGCGCGCCGCCGGTGTCGATCCGGCGTTGATGGAACTGGCGCAGGTGTGGCTGGTCGACCGGAACATGACGGCGGAGCCGGTGTGGATTGCGCGCGCCGCGTGGGCGCGGGTGCGGCCCAAACCAGGCGTCGTTGTCACGGTGCGAGCTGCGCCGCATGGCGGTGGAGGCGGAGGTAAGAGCCCAACACGAATAGTTCTGACGATTGCGGTAATCGTGGCTGCTTATGCACTCGGTCCGGGTCTCGGTCTCGCGCTCGGCATTCCGGAAACCGCCACGATTTTAGGAGCAAAAATTGGGTTGGCGGCAGCTGTGGGTGGCGCGCTAATTACTATCGCTGGGACGTTAGCGATCAACGCAATTGCGCCGCCGCCGCGGCCGAAGCTGTCCGACCTTTCGGGCCTCTCGGGCATCCAGTCGTCGCCCAATTATTCGCTGTCCGGCGGCAGCAACCAGATCGCCCGCTTCGGGCCGATCCCGCGCGTGCTGGGCGAGACGCGCGTCTCGCCGTATTTCGGCGCGGTGCCGTACAGCGAGGTCGCCGGCAACGACCAGTACGGGCGCTATCTGTTCGATTTCGGATACGGGCCGCTGGAGGTGTCCGACCTGCGCATCGGGTCGACGCCGGTCGCCCTGTTCGAGGGGGTCGAAACCGAAATCCGCCAGGGCTTCGACGCCGACGGCCCGGTCACGCTCTACTCCAACACGATCCACGAGGACAGCTACAGCATCCGGCTCGACGCTGCCGGCGGCGGGCGGATCGTCGAAAGCCGCGACGGCGCCGACGAGATCACCGCCGACATCGGCTTCAACGGCCTGGTCGCCTTCGACAGCCAGGCGAACCGGACGAGCCGCACCGTCGATATCAGGATCGAGTACCAGGCGGTCGGCGCGCCGGCATGGACCCTGTTGTCGACGGAGTCGATCGCCGCCGCCACCGAACAGCTCGTCCGGCATTCGGTCCGCATTCAACCGCCGGCCAGGGGCCGCTATCGTGTGCGGTTCACGCGCCTGACCGCCGACAACGCCTCGCCGTCGGTCCGCGACGAATGCTTCCTCAGCGCGCTGCGGACGATCGTCCGCACGCCGCCCCAAACGCCGCAGGGGCGCTGCCTCGTCGCCATGCGGATCAAGGCCTCGGGCCAGATCAACGGCGTCGTTCAGAATCTCAGCGCCCGGGCCGCGGCGCTTTTGCCCGTGCGCGCCTGCGGCGCCTGGACCGCGCCGCAGGCGACGCGCAATCCGGCGTGGATCGCGCTGGAGGTCCTGCGCGGCCGCGGCAACAAGCGGCCGATCCCCGACAGCCGCCTGCATCTCGCATCGTGGGAAGGGTTCGCCGCGTTCTGCGACCAGCCCAATCGCGACGGCGAGCCGAAGTTCTGCTACGACGCGGTTCACGACACGCGCTCGACGGTGTTCGAGGCGGTCAACGAGATACTGGCCACGGCGCGCGCGCGGCTGACCCTGATCGACGGCAGGCTCGGCGCGATGTGGGACGCGCCCCGCGCCGCGCCGGTCCAGCTGTTCACGCCGCGCAATTCATGGGGCTGGCGGTCGCGCAAGCACTTCGTCGTCTTTCCCCATGCGCTCAAGGTCCGCTATCTCGGCTCCGGCGGCATCGACAGCCAGTGGGAGGAAGCGATCGTCCATGCCGACGGCTACGACGAGACGAACGCGACGCTGTTCGAGACGATCGAGCTGCGCGGCGTCAGCCGACGCACCCAGGCGATCGAACAGGGGCGGTACCACATGGCCGACGCGCGCCTGCGCCCCGAGACGCACGAGATCAATGTCGACGTCGAGCATCTGGTGGCGCGCAAGGGCGACCTGGTCAACGTGCAGCACGACGTGCCGCGTTTCGGCCTCGCGTCGGGGCGGATCAGGAGCGTCAGCGTCAGCGGGTCCGATATCGTCGCGCTAACGCTCGACGAGGCGGTCTCCCTCGATCCCGCCAAATCGTACTGCCTGCGCGCGCGGCTCGCCGACGGCGCGCAGATCTACATTTCGCTTGCCGCGCCGGCGCAGGCGACCGAAACGACGACCCTGACCCTGGCCGCGCCGATCCCCGCCGCCGGCGGGCCGCAGGCGGGCGACCTGGCGGCGTTCGGCGAGGCCTATCGCGAAACGGCCCAATGCCTGGTGAAGAACATCCGGCGCGGGCCGAACCTGTCGGCCAGGCTCGAGCTGGTCGACTATGCGCCGGCCGTTTATGCAGCCGATAGCGGACCGATCCCGCCCTTCGATGCGCGCCAGAGCTTCGGCGCGACGTTCGATCTCGGCGTTCCGCCGCGACCCGTCATCGAAGATATGCGCTCGGACGAAGAGGCGATGATCGCGTTGCCGGGCGGCGGCTGGCAGACGGCGATCCGCATCGCGCTCGGCGCGCGCTCGGGCGTCGCCGTGCCGATCGACAGCCTCGAGCTGCGCGCGCGCCGCGCCGGCAGCGGCGATACGTGGAAGAGCCAGCGGCTCGACCCCCGGCCGGTCGTCTTCGCCACCGGCTTCGACGATGGCCAGTACTACGACATCGAGGCGCGGTATATCGCCGCCAATGGCAAGGCATCGGAGCCGGTTTCGGTCGACGCCTACAAGGTCGCCGGCAAGATGGCCCCGCCGCCCGACGTACCCCAGGCGCTAATCAACGGCGACGTCGCATCATGGACATATCCGTCGCCGCCGCGGGATCTGGCGGGGTTCAAGGTGTTCTACAACCCGGGCTATCTTCGCCGGCGCGCCGGGGCGACCCCGGCGCATCAGGGGATTCTTACGGCTTCGCAGTTCGACCTGTCGCAATTGCCGCGCGGGACGATCACTCTCCTGGTGGTCGCCGTCGACACCACCGGCAACGAGAGCGTCAACCCGGCCGTCATCGTAAGCGATTTCAGCGAACCGGCGGTCGACAACATCGTCGACATCGTCGATCTCAAGGCTGAGGGCTTTGGCGGCGCGATCGTCAACGGCGCGATCGTCAACGGGAATCTAGCGGCCGATTCCGACGGCGTCCTCTATCTACCAGAGGCCGACGCGGCCTATCTGACGGACGGCGGCGCGCTTTATCTGCCGGTGAACTGGCGCGCGATGAGCTGGCAGTTTCCCTTCGTTCCGGAAACCGAGAACGTGCCCGCGCAGCTAACGCTCGCCGCGGCGATCGCCGCCGATACCTGGGCGATCGAGATACGCAACCCGGCGAGCGGCATCTATCTGCCCGACGGCGCGGCGCCCTATCTGACCGACCCGGCCGCGTTGTATCTCGACGAGCCGCAAGGAGATTTCGTCGCCTGGCCCGGCGCGATCGAAGCGAGAAGACGACCCTACGAGTTCCGCGCCCGCACCGTGGCGGGCAATACACGCGGCGTCGTTTCCGCCTTCGATATCCGGCTGGATGTGCCCGACGAGACCGAGACGATCGAGGATTTTGCGCTGCCGGCCGAAGGCGCGCGGCTGCCGATCGTCAAAAAATACCGGTCGATCCGGCATGTCTGGCCGACCTTGCAGTTCGATGGCGGCAAT
Organism: Rhodospirillales bacterium; assembly: GCA_016195145.1. Lineage (GTDB taxonomy): Bacteria > Pseudomonadota > Alphaproteobacteria > CACIAM-22H2 > CACIAM-22H2 > JACQAF01. The sequence goes on along the minus strand of JACQAF010000123.1, from coordinate 19,492 downwards.
GCGGACGGGGTAAAGATCCTCGACAAGGACCCGGTGCGCGGCCCGTTCGTGCGCGCCTACGCCGCCGGCGCGGGGACGGCGGCGCTGATCGATGCGACCATCCGCGGCGTGAAGGGGTAGGACAATGACGACGATTCCGGCAGCCGGGTATTTCTCGAACGCAGGGCGCACCAACGCCGAGGCGAAACAGGCCCAGGACGACGCGCTCGCGGTCATGCGCGAACTCCTCGGCGGCGAGGCGGAAACGACGCTGACGATCGCGGCCGGCGCCATAACGCCGACGCGCGCCTGCCACGCCGTCGACACCGAGATGGCGGCGGCGGCCGACGATCTCGCCAATATCGCGACGACCAGCCATCCCGACGGACGCCTGCTTCTGATCCGGTGCGCCAACGCCGCGCGCGTCGTCACGGTGAAGCATAATGCCGGCGGCGCGGGTCAGGCGGCGCTGGTCGGCGGCCTCGATTTCGTCCTCGACAACGCGACGAAGTGGCTTCTCCTCAAGCGCACCGGCGCGAACTGGGAGGAAATCGTCCGCTCTTATGGCAGCGATAAAACCGGCGCAAGAGCGTTCCTCGGCGTCGTCGCGGCCAGCGAGATCGCCGCCGGCGTCATGAGGATCGCCAACCAGGCCGAGGTCGATGCCGGCGTCGACGACGCCACGGCCGTATCCCCCAAGAAGGCGCGCGCCGGCGCGCGGTGGGCCAGCGCGCCACGGGTCGCGAAAGCGGCAAATTACGTCGTCACGGCCGCCGACCGAGGCGCGATCATCGTGCCGACCGTGAATGGGCTAACGATCGATATGGGCGCCGGCGCGCTCGGCGACAATTTTATCGTCGGCATACAGGGCGATTCGCCGGCGCGGACCGTCACGCTGGACGACAGCGCCGCGGCCAATAATTTCTATGGCGCCGGGCTCGAAGCGGCAAATACCGTAACGCTCAGCGGACGCAACGCGACCTGGTGGCTCTCCAATGGCGGCTCCTGGTGGTGTCTGGCGGCCGGCGCGCCCGACATTCCGTCGCTGACCGAGGACGCCGCGCCCGATCTTGCCAATGATTTTCTCGTGGCATGGGACGCCAGCGCCGGCCTGCTTAAAAAAGTCAGACCGAACAAAATCGGCGCGACCGCCGCCACCCAGGCGCAGATGGAGGCGGCGAGCGGCAGCGCAGTCTTCGCGACCCCGGGAAACATGAACTGGCATCCCGGCGTTTCCAAGGGGTGGGTGTCCTTTAACGGGGACGGGACGGTTGCGATCGCCATCGGTTACGACGTCATGTCGGTCACCGACAACGGCCCCGGCAATTACACGATCAACCACGCGACGAATTTTTCAACCGCCAATTACGCGATGAACGGGACCGGCCGTCGCGCGGCCGGCGACGCAAGCAATCTGCTTTCTGTGACGTTGGACAAAGACAATCCTCCAACGGTCAGCGCAACGCGAATCCGCACGGTCGACAATAACGGCATCGCCGTCGACCCGGTACAGGTGTGCGTCGCCTTTTACGGAGACCAATAAAATGACCAAGTCCATTTTGTGGAGCGCCGGGGAGGGCCTGCGCGTCACCACGCCGGTCTACTCCCAGATGGCGACGGTGATCGAGAGCGACGGCGCATGGAGCGCCCACCCGAAGCGCCCCGTTCTCGTTTACCCCGGGCGCATCACGCCCGAGACCGAGAGCGAATTTTTACTGCGCGTCGCCGAGGGCGGGGCCGCGACCGGCGCGCTCGCGCCCGAAGAAGGCGCGGTGCCCAAGGGCGTCGCGTGGTCCGTCTGCAATGCGACGGCCGTGCCGGCCGACAAAACGTTCAGGCAGGCATGGACGCAGGACGCGGCCGGCGGGGTCTCCGTCGATATGGCGAAGGCGCGGGCGATTCACATGGACCGCATCCGGTCGGCGCGAAACATGGCGCTCGATCGCCTCGATAAGCTCTACACGCGCGCACGAGGCCAGAACAAGCAGGCCGAGGCCGAGGCCGTCGAGAGCCAACGCCAGATGTTGCGCGACATCCCGCAAACGCTCGACCTGAGCATGGCGGGGACTCCCGAGGCGCTCAAAGCCCTCTGGCCGGCCGGCTGGCCGCCGAACATCCAGGGATAGGCCCGAGGATGATCATTGCCTGCGGAACCAGCATCCATTTACTCAAGCAGCGCCTTGATCACGTTGCCCGCGCCGAGAATCCCGGCAAGGAAAAAAGCATAGGACCCGATCGTGCAGATAATCCCCATGCCAAAACATATGAAGGCGAGGCGGCGCCTTTTTTTCGTTTGGTTCGGATACATAATAGCCAAAGAATAAATGGTAGTTTCAAAGTACGCGCGAAGATAGCCAAGGCCGATCGCGAGCGCCGCGCTGAGCACGCCCAGAACCAGCAGCGTGAGCGGCGACACCAGAGGCACAGCGCGCGGCCCCAGGGCGCTGTCCCGCAGGGCAAGCTGGGAGACGAAGGTCAGCAATGCGATGGCGGCGGCGCCATTGATCAGGAGCGCCGCCTTCAACGCAGCGATGCCGAGATCGGCCGCGCGACGATTAGCCTCGATCATCGATTCCTTCAGCTGCGTCTCGCGCTCATACCGTCGCCTGGCTTCATCGGAGTCTGTTTCCAGTTCCGGGGACATTGTTTTCCTCCGTCGGTCGAGGTCGGCCGGCGGGGGCCGGGCTGCGTCAACAGCCCGAGCCGCGAGGGAAAGCCTCGCATGACCGCAACCGGCCTAGTCACGGCCACCCCGCCACCCGTGCACACGGGCGGGTCCATATTCGAGGTCTTGCGACGTGGAGTCCATCCGTTGCGGCGCCATCAACGTCATCAGGGCCGCGAGCCCCATACCCGAGCGCCATGGAGCGTCGACCGAAAGGATCGATCTCCATGCGCGACCGAAACCCGGACCATCGTCCCGTTGAGCCGAGCGGCGGCATCGCGCCATGGGTCGGCGGGAAACGAAACCTCGCCGGGCGACTCATCGAGCGGATCGAGCGAATCCCCCACCGCTGCTATGCCGAGCCCTTCATCGGCATGGGCGGCGTGTTCCTGCGCCGTCGCCGCCGGGCGCCGGTGGAGGCGCTCAACGATCGCGCGGGCGACGTGGTCAATCTGTTCCGCTGCTTGCAGCGCCATCCGAGCGCGCTCCTGGGGGAGCTGCGGTTCTCGGTTTCGTCGCGCGCGGAGTTCGAGCGTTGGCGGCGGGTCGATCCGGCCGCCCTCACCGACATCGAGCGCGCGGCCCGCTTTGTCTATCTGCAATACAACGCCTACGGGGGTCGGCCTTCGCGGCCGGCCTTCGGCACCTCGGCGATCGGCCGCACGCGGCTTCGGATCGGTCGGGTCCGCGCGCTGCTGGCGGCGATTCACCGGCGGCTCCAGGGCGTCGTCGTCGAGAACCTCGGCTTCGCCGATTTCATCCGCCTGTACGATCGGCCGACAACCCTGTTCTATCTCGACCCGCCCTATTGGGGATGCGAGACCTACTATGGCCGCGGGCTATTCGCCCGAGAAGACTTCGAGCGTCTGGCCGGCGTTCTTCGCACGATCGAGGGGCGATTCCTGCTCAGCCTCAACGATACGCCGGGGGTCAGGGCGACCTTCAAGGGCTTCCGCACGGAGCGGATAGCGACGACCTACAAGGTCAACGGCTCGAAGCGGGTCCACGAGCTGCTGATTTCCGGCGGCGGGCAGCGGTGAATGGCCTGGCTTTATGTGCCGGGGCTGCCGGCCTCGAGCTTGGCCTGCACATCGCCGAGCCCGGTTATTCCACTGTTTGTTTTGTCGAGCGGCAAGCCGAAGCGGCGGCCCGTCTCGTGGCCCGGATGGAAGAGGAAGGCGCATTTGCTCCGGCGCCTGTCTGGGACGACGTCGCCACGTTCGACGGTCGACCGTTTCGCGGCGTCGTGGATATCGTCTCTGCGGGTTATCCATGCCAACCGTTCTCGCTCGCCGGCAAGCGCTGCGGGGCGCGCGACCCCCGGCATCTCTGGCCTCATATCCGGCGCATCGTCGCGCAGGTCGAGCCCGGCTGGATCTTTCTCGAAAACGTGGCCAATCATCTCGGTCTCGGCTTCGCGTCGGTCGAGCGAGACCTACGACGCCTGGGCTACGGGGTTGCGGCAGGATTGTTCTCGGCGTTTGAGGCAGGCGCGAGCCACGAGAGAAAGCGCCTGTTCGTGCTGGCCCACGCCGCAGCCGGACAGCTTCCGCAGCCGCAGCGGCGATCGCCGGCAAGAGCCCGGTCTCGACCGGATGGCGCGGACCTGGCCGACGCCGATGGCGGCGGATGCGGGCAAGCAGAGCGCGGGTCGGCGTCGCGGGGCGAGCCTGACCGCGCGGGCCCAAGACTGGCCGACGCCGCGGGCCTGTTCCGGCGAGCGGTCGAGCGGCGCGCCGGCGACGGAGTATTACCGCAAATGGGCGAGCGGCCTGGCGGGGCCGAGATGCCGATGCCTTACTTCGCTCCTGGGCCTGCTGAACATCGCGCCTGGCTCCGAATCCTGCGCGACGACGCTGGCCTCGCGCCGGCAATTGAACGTCGGGTTCGTGGAGCTCCTGATGGGATGGCCCATCGGATGGAGCGCCTGCACCTCATCGGTAACGGCGTCTGCCCGCTGGCTGCGGCGCTCGCGTACGCTACTTTGCGGGCTTCTATCGATCGGCCCGGCCAAGACGCATAGGGAGCGTTAGAATCGGCGCGCGCAATCGGCTTCCTAACGGTCTTTGGTGGCTAGCTCTGGGTGGGTAAAACTATCCGTCACCTGTGTCCAAAACCAAACGGCGCGCTACAGCCGGCGTGCGGCCGGCCGTGCGCAGGGATTCGAGCGTGGGCGCGTCGGCGCGTTTGGCGAGGCGCGCGCCGGCGGCGTCGCGGATCAGGCGGTGATGATGGTATTCGGGCGTCGCGAGACCGAGCAATGCCTGCAGCAGCCGGTGGATATGGGTGGCGGCGAACAGATCGTCGCCGCGCGTCACCAGCGTGACGCCCTGCAGATGATCGTCGAGCGTGACGGCGAGGTGATAGCTCGCCGGCGTTTCCTTGCGCGCCAGCACGACATCGCCGAGCGAGAGCGGATCGGCGCGAACCGTGCCCCGCTCGCGGTCTTGCCAGTCGAGCGGACCGGTTTCGCCAAGCGCCTTGCCGGCGTCGAGACGCAGCGCATAGGGCGTCCCCGTCGCGAGGCGAGTCTCACGCTCGGCCGGCGAGAGGGCGCGGCAGATGCCGGGATAGATCGGTCCTTCGGCGCCGTTGGGGCCCGCGTCATGCGGGGCCACGCCGGCGCGGGCGATCTCGGCGCGGATCTCGGCCCGGGTGCAGAAACACGGATAGAGAAGGCCGCGCGCCGCGAGGCGGTCGAGCGCCGCCGCGTACTCGGCCATATGTTCCGACTGGCGGCGCACGGGCTTGTCCCAATGAAGGCCGAGCCAGGCGAGATCGTCATAGATCGCCGTCTCGAATTCGGGCCGGCAGCGGGTCGCGTCGATGTCTTCGATGCGGAGAATGAACCGCCCGCCGGCGTCTTCGGCCGCGCGCCAGGCGAACAGGGCTGAATAGGCGTGGCCGAGATGCAGTCGCCCGGTGGGCGAGGGCGCGAATCGGGTGACGGGAGGCGGCATGGCCGGCGACACTAGCATGGGTGACACCGGCATGGCGGATGGGCTAGGTAGGGCGTCGCCGTTCCGCCGCCGCGCCCCGCGCCGCCGATTCAGATGCCACTCCTCCACACGAAGGTTTCCATGACCGATATGTTTACTCTCGACGGCCCCCGCTTCGGTCCCGCCGCCGGGGGAAGCCCGCGCTCGCTGGTTATTCTGCTGCATGGCTTCGGGGCCGACGGCAACGATCTGATCTCGCTTGCCCCGATCTGGGCCGAGGCGCTGCCGGGCACGCTGTTCGTCTCGCCGCATGCGCCGTATCCCTGCGACATGGCGCCGTTCGGCCGCCAGTGGTTCAGCCTTCGGGACCGCGAACCGGGAATGATGCTCGCCGGCGTCCAGGCGACGGCGCCCATCCTCAACGGCTTTATCGACGACGAGCTGGCGCGCGCCGGGCTCGACGATCCGCAACTTGCCCTGATTGGGTTTTCGCAAGGTACGATGATGTCGCTTTACGTCGCGCCGCGTCGGGCGAAGCCCTGCGCCGGCGTGATCGGCTATTCGGGCGCGCTGGTCGGCGTCGAGCAGCTTGCGGGCGAGCTGCGTTCGCGCCCGCCCGTGCTGCTGATCCACGGCGATGCCGACCCGATGGTGCCGGTCCAGGCGATGACGGCGGCGGCTGAGGGCCTGACGGCGGCGGGGATCGAGGTTTACGCCGAAGAACGGCCGAGTCTCGCCCATTCGATCGACGAAACCGGGCTGGTGATGGGGGCGAAGTTTCTCGCCGAACGGCTGGCCGACTGACCGCCAGCCGAAAATCCGCCGATCGGCCAAAACATGCCGAGATATTGTGTTTTTTGGCCGTATCCATTATCTAGGTCTAGCGATATTCCGGCACGTCGTACCACGTTGACAGAGGGGTACCAGGTTGCACGGTTCGATCGACAGCTGTCCGGCTCTTGTGCTGAACGCGGATTTCCGCCCGCTCAGCTATTTTCCGCTGTCGGTCTGGTCATGGCAGGATGCCGTCAAGGCGGTGTTTCTCAACCGGGTCAACATCGTCTCGGAATATGACCAGGTTGTCCGCTCTCCCACTCTCGAAATGCGGCTGCCGAGCGTCATTTCGCTCAAGGAATACATCCCGACCGCCCGCCGGCCGGCGTTCACGCGCTTCAACGTCTTCCTGCGCGACCGCTTCACCTGCCAGTATTGCGGCAACGCCTTTCCGGCCCACGAACTGACCTTCGACCATATCGTACCGCGCTCGCGCGGCGGTCGGACGGTCTGGCACAACGTCGTCACCGCCTGCGGCACGTGCAATATGGCCAAAGGCAACCGCCTGCCGCGCGAGGCGCATATGTATCCGCGCCACGTGCCGACGCAGCCATCGACCCTCGAATTGCAGGAAAACGGGCGAGGATTCCCGCCCAATTTCTTGCACGAGAGCTGGCGCGACTTTCTTTACTGGGATACGGAGCTCGATCCGGTCTGACCCGGCGGGGCGAAGGTCCTTATTCGGCGCAGCCGCATTCGGTGACAAGGCCAAGCCGCGTGCGCGCAGCCGCAATCAACGCCACCAGCGCCTCGCGTTTCACGCCGTCGCGCGCCATCATCGCCTGAACGACCGGGTCGTCGAGCATTTCATCGAGCGACGGTTCGCCGATGTACTTCCTCTTGTGTCGCGCACGCATGATTGCCTCCGGGTGAAACCTTCTCGTTGACCCGAAGTATCACGGGAAAAGTGGCAAAAAGAAGTTAATGGCGGTGACAAATTATGGAATTTTTTGAGATGGTTATGTTGCGGTGCGGAAAATATGCGTAACAACCGGTGCGGGTAATTCGCCCGGCGGAGTCAAATCCGGGTCGACAGCCAAATGGCAAGTCGCGAGCCGGCCTTGATAGTCATGCTTAAGAATTCGTAAGCGGGCGCGTCTTCGGCGCCATGGGCAAGGCCTTCGTTGCGGTGCGCAATTTCGTCCTGCCGGAACGCCTCGATCGTCGCCTTGAGGTCGGTTTCCCGGTCGTCGAGGGCGGCTATCTGACCGGCGTAATGTTCATCGATTACTTCTTCCACCGCGACCGTACAGGCCATCGCCGCCCGTTCGCCAAGCAGGGCGGTCGCCGCGCCGAGGGCGAACCCGGCGACATGCCATACCGGGGCGAGGAGGGTGGGGCGGACCCGCCGCTCGGGCAGCAGGCGGTCGAAGGCGTCGAGATGTTTCTGCTCCTGCGCCGCCATCTTGCGCACAAGCTTGCCCGCCGGGCTGTTGCCGAGAACCGCCATCTGCCCCTCATAGATACGAACCGCGCCGTATTCGCCGGCATGGTCGACGCGCAGCATGCGTCGCGTCGCGTCGTCGCGGCGGGGGTCGCCGGGCAGCGGGTTGCGGGGGCGCGTCTTGCGGGTCATCGGCTCAGGCCCTCCTGCCGGCGATGCGGATGCCGGCGGCAAGGGTAAATGCCGCCAGCGCCAAGGATATCAACACATTATATCCCGCCAGCGAGACGCCGAACAGCGACCACGGCACCTCGTCGCAGCGCACCACCGGCTGGGCCAGCAGGCGGGCGCGCAGTTCCTCGACGCTGCCGGCCTTGGGCAGAAGGGAGCCGCATTCGGCCGTCCCCTGCCACCATTGCTGCTCGACCCCGACATGGAAGACGGCGATGCCGGCCCCGGCAAGAAACGCTGCCCCGGCCAGAACAAGGGCCCCTGCGGCGGGCATGGGGCGCAGAGCTAGCGCGAAGGCCGCCGCACCGGCCGCGATCGCCGCGCCATAGGCGTAACGCTGCCACAGGCACAGGACGCACGGCGCGAGGCCGCCCCAGTACTGGAAAACGAGCGCGCCGGCGAGGATAGCAAGGCTGGCGACGACGATCAGGGCGGCGACGCGGCGGGGATCGGTCATCGGGTCGATATAGCCCATGGCCGGAATCCCTGCCAGTCCGGCCTAGATGACGTAACGCGCGGCGACGATCCCGCCGATGACCAGGACGAGGAAGGCCGTCGTGACCGCGGTCAGGTAGCGTTCGACGAATTCACGGATCGGCGGACCGAATTGCCGCAACAGGGCGGCGACGAGGAAGAACCGGACGCCGCGGGTGGCGACAGAAGCAAGGAAGAAAACGACCAGATCGAACTGCGTCAGGCCGCTGGCGATGGTGACCAGCTTGTAGGGGATCGGCGTCATGCCCTTGATCAGGATGATCCACAGGCCCCACTCGTTATAGGCGGCGCGGAAGGCGTCGAATTTGTCCTCATAGCCGTAAATCGAGATCAGGAACTGCCCGAGCGTCTCATAAAGGAAATAGCCGATCGCGTAGCCGAACAGGCCGCCGACGACCGAGGCGGCCGTGCATACCCCCGCCAGCACCCAGGCGCGCTCCGGCCGGGCCAGCACCATGGGGACCAGCATGGCGTCGGGGGGGATGGGGAAAAACGAGCTTTCGGCGAACGACACCCCGGCCATCGCCCATAGCGAGCGCGGGTGGGCGGCAAGGCGCATCAGCCAGTCATAGAGGCGGCGGATCATATCGGTCCCCGGTAGGTGCTTCGGGCCGGGGGTGTAGCAGCGCCCCCGGCCACATGCAAGCCGCCCCGTCAGGGCGGGGAAAGCAGCCGGAACCGGGCGGATCGGCGATTGACCTTGGCGTGCCCTCGTCTATCATCCCCCGCGCCCGGGGGCCCCTGTGGCGAAACGGTAGACGCGGCAGACTCAAAATCTGTTGCCCGCAAGGGCGTGCTGGTTCAAGTCCGGCCAGGGGCACCATTCCGGGGTTTCCGGTATTTCCATCCGGTCGATTGACCGCGCCGCGTCGGCGGCAAGGCGCGGCGACGGAGGGGCGAATTATGATTTGTCTCCGGGTTTTGTTGGGATAGTATTTCGCCTGATTTCCCGACAATAACGCGCGTGATACAGCCATGAACGATTCCACGGGCGCCCGCCGCACGGGCAAGCGTACCCTACCCAGCCGCCATGTTCTCGAAGGGCCGGAGCGCGCGCCGCACCGGTCGTATCTCTATGCCATGGGGCTGACCGAAGACGATCTCCGCCGGCCGTTTGTCGGCGTCGTCACCACATGGAACGAAGCGGCGCCGTGCAATATCGCGCTGGCGCGCCAGGCCCAGGCGGCGAAACTCGGCGTGAAGGCGAGTGGCGGCACGCCGCGCGAGTTCACGACCATCACCGTGACCGACGGCATCGCCATGGGACACGAGGGCATGAAATCCTCGCTGATCAGCCGCGAGGTGATCGCCGATTCGATCGAGCTGACCGTGCGCGGACATTGCTACGATGCGCTGGTCGGCCTCGCCGGCTGCGACAAGGCGCTGCCCGGCGTCATGATGGCCATGCTGCGGCTCAACATTCCGTCGGTCTTCATGTATGGCGGCACCATCCTGCCCGGCCGCTTTCAGGGCCGCGACGTCACCGTCCTCGACGTGTTCGAGGGAGTGGGCGCCCACGCCAACAAGCGCATGTCGGCCGAGGATCTCAAGCAGCTTGAGATGGCGGCGTGTCCGACGATGGGCGCCTGCGGCGGGCAATTCACGGCCAACACGATGGCCTGTGTTTCCGAGGCGATCGGGCTGGCCTTGCCCGGCTCGGCCGGCGCGCCGGCGGCCTATCAGAACCGCGATACTTTCGCCGAACGTTCGGGGCGCGCAGTGATGGAGCTGCTGCGGGCCGGCATCCGGCCGCGCGACATCGTGACGCGCAAGGCGCTGGAGAACGCCGCGGTCGTCGTCGCGGCGACCGGCGGATCGACCAACGCCGGCTTGCACCTGCCGGCGATGGCCAACGAAGCGGGCGTGCGATTTGCGCTCGATGACGTGTGCGAGGTGTTCCGCCGCACGCCCTACATCGCCGATCTCAAGCCAGCCGGCAAATACACGGCCAAAGACCTTTACGACATCGGCGGAATTCCGGTGGTGATGAAGGTTCTTCTCGACGCGGGGTTCCTGCATGGCGATTGCCTGACGGTCTCGGGCAAGACGATCAAGGAAAACCTCAAGGGCGTGAAATTTCCGACCAACCAGGACGTGGTTTATCTGCCGTCGAAGCCGATCTCGCCCACCGGCGGCGTGGTCGGACTTAAGGGCAACCTCGCGCCCGAGGGTGGGATCGTGAAGATCGCCGGCCTCAAGAAACTCACCTTCTCCGGTCCGGCGCGGGTGTTCGATTGCGAAGAAGACGCGTTCTGCGCCGTGGTCGAGGGGAAATATAGACCCGGCGACGTAATCGTCATCCGTTACGAGGGGCCGCGCGGCGGACCCGGCATGCGGGAAATGCTATCGACGACGGCGGCGATCTACGGCCAGGGCATGGGCGAGAAGGTGGCGCTGATCACCGACGGGCGGTTTTCGGGCGCCACGCGCGGCTTCTGCGTCGGCCATATCGGGCCGGAAGCGGCGGTGGGCGGGCCGATCGCCCTGCTCAAGGACGGCGATATCATCACCCTCGACGCCAAAAAGGGCGTTCTCGCCGTCGACCTGTCGGAGGCGGAGCTGGCCAAGCGACGCAAAAGCTGGAAGCCGCGCGAGATCGATTTCGGCTCCGGCGCGCTCTGGAAATACGCCCAGGGCGTTGGCGCGGCCTATCTCGGCGCGCTCACCCATCCGGGCACGAAGGCTGAAAAACGCGCTTACGCCGATATTTGACTGCGGATTCGGCTCCCCGGTTCGGACAAGAAAGGCCCGATCGAGGAAGCGCTGAAGCCGTCTTGGTTCCGGCGATTTAAGACGGCGCCAGGCCGCGCCGCGATATCAAGCAACGCAACGCATTGCCCGGCACCGGTATTGGGCGATGGAGATACCAACCGCTATTCGTGCGGGCATCGACCGCTGACGACCGAGCGCGCGCAAGGTTAGTGGGAGAAAAGAACCGGAATATCGAAATGGCGCAGCACGTAGCGGGTGACGCCGCCTAGAACCAGCTCGCGCAGCCGCGAATGGTCGTAGGCGCCCATGATCAGCAAGTCGCAATCGTGCTTGTGCGCCTGGTCGAGAATCGTCTTGCCGTCATTGCCGCTGCCGGGATCGGTTTGCCGTTCGATGCGCAGGCCGTGTCGTTGGAGATGGGCCATCATCGCCGCATCGGCAGGGCTGATCTGCGGGTCGGCGGCGATGGTGAACAGAACCACATGCTCGGCCGCTTCGAGCAGCGACATGGCGTCGCGCACGGCGCGGGCCGCGGCTTGCGAATTCTTCCATGCGATCATGATCCGCCGGCCGGCCTCGGTGCGGCGCGGCGCGGCCGGAACGACGATGACCGGGCAACCGCCGCCGACGCTCAGCTTCTCGGCGACCGATTCGCTGAGATAATCCTCGATATTATGCGGCTCCGACTGGCCGACTACCAGCAAGTCGGCGGCGCGCGCCTCGGCGGCCAGTACGGCGGCGGGGTCGCCCTCGGCGGCGGTCCATTCCCACGATCCCTTGGCGCCGGCGAACTGGGCGTCGAGCTGCGCTTTCAGCGTCTTGTCGCGGTCCTGGCGGGCGGATTTCGCATGATCGAGATACACGAACGAGGCGCTGCGCCCGATCACCTGGGCCGGCATGTCGGCCGATTCCTCGATGTGGTCGACCTTGAGATGGGCCTTGTGGGTGCGGGCCAGATGCGTCGCGACGGCGAGGGCGGGCTTGTCGCTCGTCTCCCCGGCGAGATGCACCAGAACGGTCTTGATCGCCATTGCGCCCGATCCTCCTTAATGACTTACGGTGCCGCGGCTCCGCAAAACCGAGCATAAAGATAGACGGTAAAAGCGCAAGCGCGGCGCGGCGGGCCGGATCAGATATCGGCCTGCTTGAGGCGCAGCGACATCAGCACGAGATCGGACAGCCGCCGGGCTTGCATCTTCTGCATCACATGGGCGCGATAGACCTCGACCGTGCGCGGGCTGATGCCGAGCTGGGCGGCGACGATCTTGTTGGGGTGCCCGGCGACGATCAGGTCCATGACCTCGTGTTCGCGCGGGCTCAGCGTTTTCGCCCGCTCGCGGATCTCGGCTGCGGCGGCGTCCTGCTGGCGTCGGACATCGTCGCGCGCCAGGGCGGCCGTCGCGCTTTCAAGCAGGGCTTCGTTGTCGAACGGCTTCTCGAAGAAATCGAAGACCCCGGCCTTGAGGGCGCTGACCGCCATCGGCACGTCGCCATGACCGGTAATCACGATGACCGGCAGCCGGTAGCCGTCGCCGGCGAGTTTCTTGTGCAGATCGAGGCCGCTCATGCCGGGCATGCGGACATCGGCGATCACGCATCCCGGAACATCGACCGGCAGCGCCGCAAGAAACTCCTCGGCCGTGGCGAAACTGCGCGCCTCGATGCCCTTGGTGCGGAAGAAAAAGGCGAGCGAATCGCGGATCGCTTCATCGTCGTCAACGATAAACAGCGTGCGTTCAGATGCCATGGTGTCCGGCTTGAAGTAGCGTGAGGCGAAAAACCGTTCCGCCGCCGGGACGGTCCTCGGCCCATAAGCGGCCGCCATGCGCCTCGACGATCGAGCGGCTGATGGTCAGGCCGAGACCCATCCCCTTGCTTTTAGACGTGGTGAAGGGATGGAACAAGCGGGGACGAATATCGGCCGGTATACCGGGGCCGGTATCGGCGACCGACAGCTCGACGAAAGGCGGCGCGGCGCGGGCGTTGATCTCGATTCGCCGCCGCGGGGAGGACGCCTCGGCAATCGCCTCGACCGCGTTGCGCCCGAGATTGAGGATTACCTGCTCGATCTGGGTTTTATCCGCCATCACCGGGGGCAGGCCGTTCATCGGGCGGACAACCAGCTTGACGCGGCCCTCGGTGGCGGCGGTCTGCAACAGCGACCTCACTTCTTCGACCAGGGTGGTCATCGGCACCGGATCGAGATCGACTTCGCCGCGATAGAGAAAATCGCGCAAGCGCGCCAGAACCTGGTTCGCCCGCCGCGCCTGGGCGGCGGCCTTGTCGATGGCCGTGGCGATCTCGGCCCGGTCGGCGCCCGCTTCTAACAGGCTTTGACAGCCGCCGATATAGGTGGTGACGGCGGTCAAGGGCTGGCGCATTTCGTGGGCGAGCGCCGAGGCGATCTCGTCGGCGATGCTGGTGCGCGCGAAGCGGTCGAGCTCCGCCTGGCGTTCGCGCAGCCGCGCCTCGCTCTCGTCGAGCGCGCGCTGGGTTTCCTGGCGGTCGCTGACGATGGCGCCGATCAGCAATCCGGTGATGGCGACCGAAAGCATCAGCAGCTGAACCTCGGTCACCGTCGCGCCGGCGAAACTGTGCCATTGCAGGGCGACGATGGTGCCGATCTGGGTCAGCGCCACGGCGACGGCCGCGCCGTCGATCCCGTGCCGCGCGGCGACCCAGACCACCGGCAGCAGCAGAAGGTAGAAGGATTTGAACGCGTCGCTCAGTTCGAGGCCGAAAACCAGCCACAGCATAAGCGCGATGCTGGTGAGCTGCAGGACCGCCTCAATATCGAGCCGCCGCAGACCGGACGCCGCCAGTTCGACGATCGGTCGACGGCCGAAGCGGAGCAATAATGGCACGAAGACGACAATGCCGATCAGGTCGCCGACCCAGAAGCGAAACGCCGCGGCCAGGTAACCCGACTGATGCAATAAGCCAACACCAACGAAGACGCCGGCATAAAGGATCGCGACGACGAACGCGGCGACCGCCGATACCCATAATAACAGGGCGACGTCGCGGATATGGCGCAGCGAATCGTCGAATTTCAGCCAGTCGCGCAAGGCGATCGCCGCGCCGCCGTAGCCGGCGGTGATCACCGCGGCGACGGCGAGAGTCTCGGCGAAGTCGGACGGCAGGTCGCGCACCGCGACGTCGGCGACGATCGCCGCGACCGGCAGCCAGACGGTATAGCCAAGCCCCCGGCAGATCAGCAGGGCAAGGCTCAACCCCGGCGGCGGGTTCCACGGCGTGATGCCGATCGGCCGGAGGTCGTCGATGAAACTGATCCAGTCGAGCGCCACATAGATGACGACATAGGCGAGCCCCTCTGTGGCGAAGCGCGGCCAGGATACGCCAGGCGGTCGGGGATCGAAGCGGTGCAGGGTCGACTCCATATCCGCGTTTCTGGCAATCGGACGAAATCGCGGCGGTCCCAGGGGGACGGGGGCCAAGACAATTGGCTTCGTGACGCTATCACAAGCGGCGTATGGCGGGTGGCGGGAGAAAGCGGAATTACCCCTTTTGTGATAAATGCCGATATGGTACGTCGGCGGATGATCGGGGGGTGCGGCGGATCGCCCGGCATACATAAAACATGGCGCTTGATCGCGAAAAACTGATGGCGTTCGACATGCAGCCGGTCGAGCGCCGCTACACGACGCATGACACGATTCTCTACGCGCTCGGGCTTGGCCTGGGCGCCGACCCGGTCGATGCCAACCAGCTGCGGTTCGTATACGAGGAAAACCTGGCGGCGCTGCCGACCCTGGCGACGGTTCTCGCCGGCCGGTCGGCGACGCGGTTGCGCGACCCGTCGCTTGGCATCGACTGGGTGCGCGCGGTGCATGGCGAGGAGCGCATCGTCCTCCACCGGCCGCTGCCATCGCAGGGCGCGATCGTCGCCAAGGCCCGCGTCGTCGGCGTCGACGACAAGGGGCGGGACAAAGGGGCGCTGGTCCATATCGCGTGCGAGATCGTAGATCAGGCGAGCAACCTGCCGCTGGCGACGGTCGAGCACGGAATCTTCTTTCGCGGCGATGGCGGGTGCGGCAGCGCCGGCGGTGCGCCGCCGCTACCGCACACGTTGCCGACCCGCGCACCGGATGTAGCGTGCGATATGCCGACGCTGCCGCAGGCGGCGCTGATTTACCGGCTGAGCGGCGACGACAATCCGCTGCACGCCGATCCGGAATTCGCCCGCCGGGCGGGTTTCCCGCGACCGATCTTGCACGGCCTGTGCAGCTTCGGCGTCGCCGGCCACGCGCTCGTCAAGACAATGTGCGGCTACGACCCGGCGCGGCTGCGGGCGATGCAGGGGCGGTTTTCGGCCCCGGTCTTTCCCGGCGAGACGCTCGGCGTCGAGATGTGGCGAGATGGAACGGTGATTTCGTTCCGAGTACGCGTGCGCGGCCGCGATGCGGTGGCGATCGATCGCGGGCGGGCGGATATCGCCGGCTGAGTTAGGGTTAGGCGATCTCGAACAGACCAGCCGCGCCCATGCCGCCGCCGACGCACATGGTGACGACGACGCGCTTGGCCCTGCGGCGCTTGCCTTCGAGCAACGCATGGCCGACCAGCCGCGCTCCGCTCATGCCATAAGGATGGCCGACCGCGATCGCCCCGCCGTTGACGTTCAGCCTCTCCCACGGAATGCCGAGCCGGTCGCGGCAATAGATGACCTGCACCGCGAACGCCTCATTAAGCTCCCACAGGTCGATGTCATCCATCTTGAGGCCGTGGCGCTTGAGAAGCTTCGGCACGGCGAAGACCGGGCCGATGCCCATCTCGTCGGGCTCGCAGCCGGCGACCACCATGCCGCGATAGATGCCGAGCGGCCGCAGGCCGCGGTTCTCGGCCAGCTTGGCGTCCATCACCACGCAGGCGGCCGCGCCGTCGGATAGCTGGCTGGCGTTGCCCGCGGTGATGAAATTGCCCTCGCCGCGCACCGGCTTGAGCTTGGCGAGGCCGTCGATCGACGTATCGGGGCGGTTGCCCTCGTCGTGGGTCAGAGTCACCTCTTCGGTCCAGCTGCGCCCCGATTCCTTGTCGGTCATCCGCTTGACCGTGGGCATCGGCACAATCTCGTCCTTGAACCGCTCGGCCTGCTGGGCGGCGGCGGTGCGGCGTTGGCTTTCGAGCGCGAATTCGTCCTGGGTCTCGCGGCTGATGTTGTAGCGCCGGGCGACAACCTCGGCCGTGTCGATCATCGGCAGGTAGATTTCCGGCTTGTGCTGGTCGATCCACTCGTCCCGCTCACGGTGGGTGTTGGCGTTGTTCTGAACAAGGCTGATCGATTCGAGCCCGCCGGCGACCGCCATCGGCACGCCGTCGACGATCACGCGCTGCGCCGCGATGCTGATCGCCTGCATGCCCGAGCTGCAGAAGCGGTTGAGCGTCATGGCGCTCGTCGTCACCGGCAGGCCGGCGCGGATCGTCGCCTGGCGGGCGATGTTCTGGCCGGTCGCCCCCTCGGGGAAGCCGCAGCCCATGATCACGTCCTCGATCTCGGCCGGCTCGACGCCGGCGCGCGCGACGGCGTGCTGGATCGCATGTCCGCCCATCGCCGCGCCGTGGGTCAGGTTGAACGCGCCGCGAAACGCCTTGCCGATCGGCGTGCGGGCGGTCGAAACGATGACGGCGTCGGTCATGGGGTGCTCCGTTTTACCTGCAAATCCGGTTTTCCATCCGTTCAACGCCGGGCCGGATGCGTCTCAGGCCGGCTTCAACGCATAATCCTTGAACTGCTCGCGCAGTTTCGTCTTCAGGATCTTGCCGGTGGCGGTATGCGGCAGTTCTTTGACGAAGATCACGTCGTCGGGCAGCCACCATTTGGCCACTTTGGTCTGCAGGAAGGCAAGCATCGTCTCGCGGTCGAGCTTGCCGTCCTTCTTGATCACGACGACGAGCAGCGGGCGTTCCTGCCATTTCGGATGCGGCACGCCGATCGCCGCCGCCTCGGCGACGGCCGGATGGCCGATGGCGGCGTTCTCGAGGTCGATCGAGCTGATCCATTCACCGCCCGACTTGATCAGATCCTTGCTGCGGTCGACGATCTTGACCCAGCCGTCGGGATCGATGCTGACCACGTCGCCGGTGCGGAACCAGCCGTCGCGGTCGAAGGCGGGCTTGTTGGCCGCTTCGTCCCGGTAATAGCCGTTGGTCACCCACGGCCCGCGCACCAGCAATTCGCCATACGCCTTGCCGTCCTGCGGCAGCGTCTTGCCATCGTCGTCGACGATCTTCATCTCGACGCCGAAGACCGTCCGTCCTTGCGTCGACTTGAGGCGGTGGCGCTCCGCCGCCGGCAGGTTCTCCTGTCCGGCCTTGAGATTGCCGGTGGTGCCCACCGGGCTCAGCTCGGTCATGCCCCAGGCGTGACAGACCGCGACGCCGTGTTTTTCCTCCAGCCCATCGATTAGCGGCAAGGGCAGAGCCGAGCCGCCCGAGATCAGCCGCTTGAGCGCGGAAAGACGCTTGCCGGCCTGTTCGAGATGGCTGAACAGGCCGAGCCACACCGTCGGCACGCCGGCGGTGATCGTCACTTTCTCGCCTTCGAGAAGATCGTAGAGATTGGGACCGTCGAGCAGCGGTCCGGGGAAGACCAGCTTGGCCCCGGCCGCAGCGGCGGCATAGGGGATGCCCCAGGCATTGACATGGAACAGCGGCACGACCGGCAGGACCGCGTCGCGTGCGGTAAGGCCGAGCGCCCCGTCCGCGGCGTTGATCGCCAACGCATGCAGGACGGTCGAGCGGTGGGTGTAGAGAACGCCCTTCGGATTGCCCGTCGTCCCCGAGGTGTAGCAGAGGGACGAGGCCGTCCATTCGTCGAAGACTGGCCAGGCGAAGGTTTCCGGCAGGCCGGCGATCAGGTTTTCGTAACACAGAACGTTGGGCAGTTTGGTTGCCGGCATATGCGCCGCATCGGTCATCACGACATAGCCCTTCACCGATTTAAGCTCGGCGGCGAAGGCCTCAAGCAGCGGCACGAAGGTCAGATCGACGAAGATGTATTTATCCTCGGCGTGCTCGACGATGTATTTGATCTGCGGCGGGAAGAGGCGAGGATTGATCGTGTGACAAACCGCGCCGAGGCCGGAAATGGCGTAATACAGCTCGAAATGCCGATAGCCGTTCCAGGCGAGCGTGGCGATACGATCGCTGGGGGTCACGCCTAGCTTTTGCAGTGCGTGGGCGAGCTGTGCGATGCGCCGGTAGGACCCGCCATAGGTATAACGGTGGATCGGTCCCTCGACCGTTCGCGACACGATTTCGGTGTCGGCGTGATACCTCGCGGCATAGCCGATCAGCGAGGCGATCAGCAGCGGCTGATCCATCATCGATCCGCGCATCGCATCCTCCCTCCGCGTGCGGAGTCTTGTCGCTCCGGTGTTCGCGGTTATTTATCGCCGGCCGGCGGGGCCGCCCGGACGCTGAATGATAGGGCCGGGGGTGGCCGGATTGGCAAGCCCAAAATCGGCCGCTTGACCGTTCGCCGCCGGAGCGACCACAGTGGCGGCCATTCGCCGACCGCTTGCCGAACTCCGGGGGCCGTCCCTTGACCGATGAAACCGACATCGTTCCGGTCCGCGCCGCGCACCGTTTCGACGAAAAACGACTGGTGGAATACCTCGCCGCCCGTCTGCCCGGCTTTGCCGGCCCGATGGCGCTGCGACAGTTTCAGGGCGGGCAGTCGAACCCGACCTTCCTGATCGAGGCTGGCGGCCGGCATTGGGTTCTGCGCAAGAAGCCGCCGGGCAAGCTCCTGCCCTCGGCCCATATGGTCGAGCGCGAATACCGGGTCATCCGGGCGCTCGCCGATACCGGCGTACCGGTGCCGTCGGCGCGTCTTCTGTGCGAAGACGACGGCGTCACCGGCACGCCGTTCTATGTAATGGATTACGTTCCCGGCCGGGTGTTCGTCGAGCCGACGCTGCCCGGCCTCGCCCCGGCCGAGCGCGCGGCGATCTACGACGCGATGGGCGATACGCTCGCCCGGCTGCACGGCGTCGACTGGCGGGCCGTCGGGCTCGGCGATTTCGGCCGTCCGGAAAATTATGTCGCGCGCCAGATCGCCCGCTGGTCGAAGCAATACGCCGCCTCGAAGACCGAGGATGTTCCGGCCATGGACCGCCTTGCCGGCTGGTTGCCGCGCCATATCCCGGCGGCCGAGGAAACCACGCTCGTCCACGGCGATTTTCGGCTCGGCAACATGATCTTCCATCCGGTCGAGCCGCGCGTCGTCGCCGT
>JACQAF010000122.1 GCA_016195145.1 Rhodospirillales bacterium | reverse complement strand
GTGTTCGACGAGCGCGGCGCGGAACAGGGCATTGGCGGCTTGATCGCCGTCCGCGATCCCGAACGGAAAACGCCCAAGGGACTGATCGTCGGCAAGCGCGAGCCGGCGATGGGCCTGCGCGGCATTCCGGAAACCGAGCTGATTTTCGACAATCTCGAGGTGCCGGCCGACATGCTGCTGGCCCCGCCGCGCGGTCTGCGCCACGGCTTCGCCGACCTGATGGACGCCTATAACGGCCAGCGCATCGGCGCCGCGACGGTGGCGCTCGGCCTGGCGCACGGCGCCTACGAGCACGCCCTCGCCTATGCCGGGGCGCGCGAGCAGTTCGGCCGCCCGATCGCCGAGTTCCAGGGCCTGCAATGGATGCTCGCCGACATGAACGTGCAGATCGAGGCGGCGCGGGCGCTGATCTGGAAGGCGGCGGCGAACGCTCCGCCCGGCGGCTTCCCCGATCCTCTCGACGCCGCGCGGGCCAAGATTTTCGCCGCCGATATGGCGATCAAGGTGACCAACGACGCCCTGCAGATTTTCGGCGCGGCGGGCTATTCGCGCGACAACCCGATGGAGCGCTATGTGCGCGATGCGCGCATGTTCGCCATCGCCGGCGGCACGGCGCAGATCCTGCGCAACTTCGTCGCCGCCGGCATTCTCGGGCGCAAGCTTCCGCAAACCCGCGACGGCTATTTGCGCGCCGCCGCCAAGAAAGCCGCCGAATGACGCTGTCCGCCACGCCGCTCCCCCTCGCCGGTCTGCGCATCCTCGATCTTACCCGTATTCTTGCCGGTCCCTCCTGCACCCAGATGCTCGGCGATCTCGGCGCCGAGGTGATCAAGATCGAGCGCGCCGGGGCCGGCGACGACACGCGCAAATGGGGCCCGCCCTATCTCAAGGATTCCCGCGGCGACGACACCGCCGAGAGCGCCTATTACCTCGCCGTCAACCGCAACAAACGCTCGGTCGCCCTCGATCTCGCCAAGCCCGCGGGCCAGGACCTCGCCCGCCGGCTGCTCGCCGAATGCGACGTGCTGATCGAGAACTTCAAGGTTGGCGATCTGGCCAAATACGGCCTCGCCTACGATCAGATCAAGGAGCGGTTTCCGCGCCTCGTCTATTGCTCGATCACCGGTTTCGGCCAGACCGGCCCCTATGCCCCGCGCGCCGGCTAC
This sequence comes from Rhodospirillales bacterium, assembly GCA_016195145.1. Classification (GTDB taxonomy): domain Bacteria; phylum Pseudomonadota; class Alphaproteobacteria; order CACIAM-22H2; family CACIAM-22H2; genus JACQAF01. The sequence goes on along the minus strand of JACQAF010000122.1, from coordinate 4,129 downwards.
GACATGCTGGCCCAGGGCATGGGCGGAATCATGAGCATCACCGGCCAGCCCGAAGGCCGGCCGGGATCGGAGCCGATGAAGGTCGGCGTCGGCATCACCGACCTCATGACCGGCATGTACGCCGCCGTCGCCATCCTCGCGGCGCTGCGCCACCGCGATGCAACCGGCAAGGGGCAGGCGATCGATGTCGCCCTGCTCGACACCCAGGTCGCATGGCTGGCCAACGAGGGGATGAACTACCTGATCGGCGGCGAGGTGCCCAAGCGGCGCGGCAACGGCCACCCCAACATCGTGCCTTATAACGTCTACCCCTGCGCTGACGGGCACATCATCCTTGCCGTCGGCAACGACGCGCAGTTCCGCAAGCTCTGTGAATTCGCCGGCGAGCCGGCGCTCGCCGACGAACCGCGCTTTCGCACCAATTCGCTGCGCGTCGCCAATCGCGCGGCGGTTGACGAGGCGGTCGGCAAGCTCACCCGCGCGAAAGCCCAGGCTGCCTGGGTCGACGGACTGGCGATGCTCGGCGTTCCGTGCGCGCCGGTCAACGCCATCGACCAGGTATTCGAGGACCCGCAGGTCAAGGCGCGCGGCATGAAGATCGCGCTGCCCCACGCCGCCGGGGTCGAGGCGCCGCTGATCGCCAGCCCGATCCGCATGTCGGAAACGCCGCCGACCTATCGCCGCGCGCCGCCGGTTTGCGGCCAGGATACGGCCGCCGTGCTCGACGAATTGCTGGGAATGGGCGAAGACGAGATCGCGGACTTGCGCGCCCGCAGCGTGATCTAGCGATACCCAACGATCGACCGGCGTCTATTTGTTGCCGGAAAAAATCCCGCACAGCACCATGTTGACCGTCTCGCCATCGGCCGATAACGGCAACTGAAGCACGTACAGTCGCATCGACGGCGCCCGCCGGGCGAGGACGACATCCTCGATGCGATAGCTCGGCGCTTTCGTCCGCACGTTCTCGGCCAGCCACCAGCGGATGCCGTTGGCGTCGAGCAGCACTTCGGTCTCGTCGATATACCGGCCGGTCGGGTCGGGATGCGCCAGATCATGCCGCCATCCGACGATCGCCGTGCCGACCAGGCGGAATTTTGTCCGTCCCGTTCCCGCTTCGATGTCGATCAACGCGAGGTGCGGCAAAAGCTGGGGAATGTCGAGTGGGTCAAGATCGGCGCGCGCCGGCAACAGCCGTCCGCGCCGCTTGCTGGCCCAGTAATCGTAGAGGTCCAGCAGCTTCGGGTGCCGAATCGTATCCCGCACTGGATCGGACATATAGTCCTCTGGCATCCTGCGATTCGCTTTCGCTGAAAATCGTCGAGCCGTCGCTTATGCGACCGAGTGGCTGACCTGGTCCGATTTGCGCGATGCCCGAAGGGCGTTCTGTCCTCGGTCGCCCACGCCGCCAACGGCACGAGCCTTCAGCCGGTATCAGCTGCCGGAAAGCGCCCTCACGGCAGCTCCGATCTCGCCAAGGGCGGCGCGACGTTGTCGCGCGAGTTCGGCCGCCTTGCCGGCAGCCTCGGCGAAACTGGTTCCCGAACCGGCCGCAGAGGCAGCCGCGAGAAGCGCATCGATCGCCGTAAAATTATCGTGATGCGCCAGATCGTCGATCCCGCGCAGCACCTCGTTGACCTGGGCCAGCGCCGGACCGATCTGGCCAGCCGTCATTCCGCCGGCGGCGAGGCCGGATTCTACGGATGTAACGGACAAATCGGCCACGGTCTTCGACATTTCTGGCGCTCCCGAATGACGCTTTTGCGTCGTATATCAGCATGCGCCGGAAAGATTTAATGACGCGTTAACGCCAAAATTCCCGCGCTGAAATCGCTTAGCGGCCCGCCGCCACAACCAGAAGACGAGCGATACGCACGCGCGATTCCTCTAGATTGCGGCTCGACTGATTCACTCCGCCGGTGATGCTGGCCAGCGCCTCGATCAGCGATTCGCAATGGCCCTCGATTTCGCCAACTGCGCCGGAAATACCCGACACCTGGCCCGACACGCCGGTCATCGCCTTGCCCATCGTGTCGAAAGCGCCGCCGATCGCCGTGGTGCCGCTCTGCACCACCTCGGCGCGCTGCATCGACGCGGCGCTCTGGTCGATCAGCCGCTTGGTCTGATCGGCAAGCGTCTTGAGCGTCGCATCGATTTCCGCCGTCGCTTCGCTGGTTTGTCGCGCCAGCACCTTGACCTCGCCGGCGACGACCGCAAAACCGCGCCCGGCCTCGCCCGCCCGCGCCGCCTCGATCGTGGCGTTGAGAGCGAGCAGGTTGTGGTCTGTTTCGCAATGGCGTCGATGCCCTGCGCCACCTTGCCAACCCGCGCCAATGCTTCATTCAGGCCGTTCAGCTCCCGGCCGAATGCGGTTGCCGAATCGACAAGGGCGCGAATCTCGCCCAGCGACGCATTAATGCGCGCGCGCGACGATTCCATTTCGGCTTGCGCCGCCCCGGCAACGCGTTCGGCCGACGACGCGGCCCCGGCGATCTTGTCGTTGCTGCCCAACAACGATGATGCGATGACCCGCAAATCGTTGAATATTTCGACCTGCGCCTTGACCAGACGGTCGGCCGCCTCGATCCGGCCAGCAACATCGGCGATTCCCGCAACTAGATTTTCTGTTTCCGGTCCGCCCGCAGCCTGTAGTTCCATGACGCTATTCATTCCTTCGTGCGCCGCCCTGTCTTGCTCGTCAAAGCAGCGGTCGCGCGTAGGAATAATGGGCGTTTCGCCGTTAATAATATGTGTAGCCGACTGCCTCGAAAGAGGAAGAGAATCGGATTTCTTGCCGACCTACCTCATGAGCGATATAAGGGCGCTTTAATGACTTCGCCCAGCCTCGTCCGCCCCGACTCGGTCGGCCGGTTTCGCCACCGCCATCTGCTCGGCATCGAGGGGCTTTCGCCCGACGAAATCACGCTGTTGCTCGACCTGTCCGACGCCTATGTCGAGCAAAACCGCGCGCCCGAAAAGAAGGGCTCGCTGCTGCGCGGGCGGACGGTGATCAACCTGTTTTTCGAGAATTCGACCCGCACCCGAACCTCGTTCGAGCTCGCCGGCAAGCGGCTCGGCGGCGACGTGATCAACATGTCGGCCGAGGCCTCGTCGGTCAAAAAGGGCGAAACGCTGATCGATACGGCGATGGCCCTCAACGCCATGCTCGCCGATGTCCTGGTCGTTCGCCATCCGGATTCGGGCGCAGTCAAGCTGCTGTCCGAGAAGGTCAACTGCGCGGTGATCAACGGCGGCGACGGAACCCACGAGCACCCGACGCAGGCGCTGCTCGACGCGCTCGCCATCCGTCGGCGCAAGGGCCGGCTGCAGGGCCTGACTGTCGCCATCTGCGGCGATATCCTGCACAGCCGCGTCGCCCGCTCGAACATCCACCTGCTCAACGCCATGGGCGCACGGGTGCGGGTGATCGCCCCGCCGACCCTGATGCCCGCTGCGGTCGACCGGCTTGGCGTCGAGGCGTTTCACGACATGAAGGCCGGGCTCAAGGATTGCGACATCGTGATGATGCTGCGCCTGCAGACCGAGCGCATGCAGGGCAATTTCGTGCCCTCGGTGCGCGAATATTTCCATTTCTACGGCCTCGATTACGAAAAGCTCGCCTGCGCCAAGCCGGACGCCCTGATCATGCATCCGGGGCCGATGAACCGCGGCGTCGAGATCGACAGCGAGGTCGCCGACGACATCGACCGGTCGCTGATCCGCGAACAGGTGGAGATGGGCGTCGCCGTACGCATGGCCTGCCTCGACGTGCTGACCCGCATGGCCGTCGTCAACGCGCCCTGGGCCCCCGCATGAGCGCTAAACCCCGTGCCGCGCCGGGCGCCCGCGGGGGGCCGCCGATCGCCTATGTCAACGCCCGGCTGCTCGATCCGGCGAACGGCCGCGACGAATCCGGCGGCGTCGTCATCGCCGACGGCATGATCGCCGATGCCGGCCCGCATCTTGCCCGCGCCGCCGGGCTGGGCGCCGCCGGCGTTCATGGCATCGAGGCGGTCGATTGCCGCGGCCTGTGCCTCGCGCCCGGCCTGGTCGACATGCGCGTCCAGTCGCGCGAGCCGGGCGAAGAGCACAAGGAAACCCTCGCCTCGGCCAGCGACGCGGCGGCGAC
>JACQAF010000104.1 GCA_016195145.1 Rhodospirillales bacterium | reverse complement strand
ATCCGCACGATCTCGAGCTGCATGGCCTCCCGTAGCTTCCGATCGAGCGCACCCAGCGGTTCGTCCATGAGAAGGAGGCGCGGATGGAACACCAGCGCGCGGGCCAGCGCCACGCGCTGCTGCTGGCCGCCGGAGAGCTCCCAAATTCGCCGCTGGGCAAATCCCGGCAGGCGAACAAGCTCCAGCGCCTCGGCCACCTGCTTATCGATGGCGGCGCGCTCGGGGCGCGGTCGGCGCTGGCGCAGGCCGTAAGCGAGGTTTTCGCGCACCGTGGTGGCGAACAGAAAGGCGCTCTGCCCGACATAGCCGATGCGCGCGCCGATTTCGGCTTCGGGTATCGTCGCCATGTCGCGCCCGCCAACCGTCAGCTTGCCCCCCGTCGGCAGATATAGCCGCGCCAATAGCATCGCCAGCGCTTCCTTGCCGCCGCCGATCGGCCCGACCATGGCGATCGTTTCGCCCGGCGCGATCTTGAAGCTGACGTTCTCGATCAACCGGGTGCGGCTATCCTCGGCCAGCACCACACTAGCGGCACTGACCGGCCCGCTCAGCGGCTTCGCCGCCTCGGCTATCGGTTCCTGCAATTTTTCATCGAGCATGCTCTCGGGCCGGAACTGCTCGGTCACCTGCTCGTATTTGATCTTGGTGTCCTGGGATTGCTGGTAATAATCGAGCAGTTCCTTCCAGGGCGCGCTCATGTCCTTGTTGGCGGTGAGCGCCGCCGCCAGGGCGCCGGCCGTCAGCTCGCCATGGATCACCAGCCAACCGCCGATCGAATAGAACAGCAGCGGCGCCATCTGGTTGAGCAGATTGTTGAGGAATTTGACAAAGGATTTGCGCTGGTAGATTTCGAAGCGAATGCTGAAAATCAGGCCGAGGCGGTCGGAAAAATCGGCGCGCTCATAAGCCGCCGTACCGTGGCAGTGGATTTCCTGGACGCCGGAAACCGCCTCGCCGACCCGCTCCGACAGCTTGCGTACGGCGCGCACGCGCTCTTTGCCGAGCTGGTTGACCCGCCGCTGCAGCTTCGGGATCACGTAACCCTGGATCGGATAGAGCGATATCGCCGCGAGGCCCATCAGCGGGTTTTGCACGAACAGAAAGGTAATAATGGTCAGCAGCATTCCGCCCTGGATCAGCGGCTGGGCGATGGCGTCGCCCATGAAACCGCCGAGGGGCTCGACCTCGGCCGTGATCATCGGGATCAGCTCGCCCTGCGAGACCTTGCGGAAATGGGGAAGGGGAAAGCGCATGATCCGGCTGACCAGTTCATAGCGCAGGCGGCGCAGCAGCCGCTCGCCAAGGCGGCCCTTGAAGGTGTTGATATGCTGCTTGAATCCGCCATTGATCAGAACCATGACGAAAAAGAAAAAGCAGAGAAGAAACAGATAGGCGACCTGGGAAAAATCGACGCCCAGGATGGCCACCGGGTACTGGATGCCCTTGGCCAGGATCGCCTGGTTGAAAATATTCTTCGGAATATCGAGCGAGAGATAATAAAACGGCAGCGAAATCGCGGTCAGAAAACACAATATCGCCGTCTCGCGCGGCGCATGTTTGAGAACGAAACGATAAAGGCTCGACTCCATGGATGTCTTTATTGCCGCCTTGTTTTGGTTGGCGTCACGTTAGCCTATCCCCACCGCCCCGGTAAACGGTTGGCGACGGCCGGAATTACTCCCCTGTTTATTGCCGGCGCGTCGAAGGTGTTTACGGGCGGGTGCCGGGTAAGGATGAGTCGGGCGAGCAATTCGATTTAATTAGAAAAATTTTATATATGATTTGAATCATAAATTTGCGATTAAGCTCTAGGTATATATATTATCATATTGATTTTATTGATTTTTATTTTCGTTTCGATGCCGGTTTATCGCTACCCGATATCGGGTCGGCTGGATATGCCCGGTCGAAGACTCGGCTTTTGGCGGCAAGCCGGATATGCCATAGTTTCGCCCTCGGGGAGACATTCAGGTCGGGGGCCAACCCTTGCTCAATCAAGCCAGCACCGCGTCGCGCGGGGGACCGCGCGTCCTCATCTATAGCCATGACACGTTGGGCCTCGGCCATCTGCGCCGGTGCCGGGCGATCGCCCATTCCCTGGTCGAGCGAAATCGCGACTTGTCGGTGCTAATTCTCTCGGGCTCGCCGATCATCGGCAGCTTCGATTTCAAGGCGCGGGTCGATTTCGTGCGCGTGCCCGGCGTCATCAAGCTGCGCAACGGCGAATATACGTCGCTCAACCTGCATATCGACATCCAGCAGACGCTCGATATCCGCGCCTCGATCATCCGCCACACGGCCGAGGCGTTCCGGCCCGACCTGTTCCTCGTCGACAAGGAGCCGCTTGGACTGCGCGGCGAGGTCGCCGATACGCTCGCCATGCTCAAGGCCAAGGGCGTGCCGCTCGTCCTCGGCCTGCGCGACGTGATGGACGATCCGGCGCTGCTCGAACCCGAATGGAAGCGCAAGAACGTGCTCCCCGCCTTGCGCGATTTTTACGACGACATCTGGATTTACGGCCTGCCGCAGCTTTGCGACCCGTTGACCGGCATCACCCTGCCGCGCTCGGTCAAACGCAAGATCAGCTATACAGGCTATCTCCACCGCACGCTGCCCGATCTGCCGGCGCGCCCCGGGCTGCCGACCGCGCCCAACGAACCCTATATCGTGGTGACCACGGGCGGCGGCGGCGACGGCGAGGCTTTGATCGACTGGGTGCTGCGCGCCTATGAATTCGACCGCAATCTGCCGCATCGCGCCATTCTGGTGCTGGGGCCGTTCATGCAGCCCGAAATGCAGGGCGAGTTCCTGCAACGCGCCCAGCGTTTGCCGAAGGTCGAGGCGATCACCTTCGACGCCCATCTCGAAACCCTGATGGCCGGCGCGGTCGGGGTGGTCGCCATGGGCGGCTACAACACGTTTTGCGAAATCCTGTCGTTCAACAAGCGGGCGATCATCGTTCCCCGCATGTCGCCGCGACTGGAACAATACATCCGCGCCAGCCAGGCGCAGGAGCTTGGCCTGGTCGCCATGCTACCCGACGACGGCAAGCGCGACGTGCGCCAAATGGCGGCGGCATTGCGCCGGCTGCCGGCCCAATCGCGTCCGTCCGAGATTGTCGTCCCTGGCCTGCTCGACGGCCTCGACAACGTCAACCGGCTGGTCGGGCGCTGGCTGACCGAACGGCCGGCGACGGACGCGGCGCCGGCCCCCCGGCAACGGCTGTCCGTCGTCCCATCCCGGTGAAACGCGCGGCCAGCGGACCGGCGCGCATTGACCTTCGCGCCTGACCCGGCGCACGATCCGCGATGGCCGATTTCCCGCGCAGCATTGCCGTGATCGTCAAGGGTTGGCCCCGGCTTTCCGAGACCTTTATCGCCCAGGAACTCGGCGCACTCGAACGACGCGGGCTTCGCCTGCGCCTGTTTTCGCTCCGCCAGCCGACCGACGGCAAGGTTCACGCGGTCAACCGCGCCCTGCGCGCACCGATCGTCTATCTGCCCGAATATCTGTGGCGCGAGCCCTTGCGGGTGTGGCGCGGCTGGCGGCGGGCCCGCCGCCTGCCCGGCTATCCGGCGGCGCGAGGACGTTGGCTGCGCGACCTGATGCGCGACCCGACCCCCAATCGCGGTCGCCGTTTCGGCCAAGCCCTGGTGCTGGCGGCGGAGATGCCGACGGATGTGGCGCATCTCTATGCCCATTTCCTTAACACCCCGGCGTCGGTCGCCCGCTACGCGGCCACCCTGCGTGGCTTGCCGTGGAGCGCCTCGGCCCACGCCAAGGACATCTGGACCACCCCGGATTGGGAGAAGCGGGAAAAACTCGCCGAGGCGCAATGGGTCGTCACCTGCACAGCCAGCGGACGCGATCATCTGGCAAGCCTTGCCCGCGATCCGGCGAGGGTCGAACTTGTTTATCACGGCCTCGACGCGGCGCGCTTTCCCCCGGCCGAGCGCCGGCCATCGGGGCGCGACGGCCGCGACCCGGCCAACCCGGCGGTGCTGGTCTCGGTCGGACGGGCAGTCGAGAAAAAGGGCTACGCCGATCTTCTCGACGCGCTGGCCCGCCTGCCGCCCGATCTCCATTGGCGGCTTCTCCATGTCGGCGGCGGCCCGCTGCTCGACCCGCTCAAACAACAGGCGCGACGGCTGGGCCTCGATGCCCGCATTGAATGGCGCGGGGCTCAGGACCAGGACGGCGTTTTGCGCGCCTATCGCGTGGCGGACCTGTTCGTGCTCGCCAGCCGCGTCGCCGCCGACGGCGACCGCGACGGCCTGCCCAACGTGCTGCTGGAGGCGCTAAGCCAGGGATGTCCGGTCGTGGCAACGGCCGTGTCGGCGATCCCCGAACTGATCGAAAACGGCAAAACGGGCCTGCTCGTCCCGGCCGGCGATCCGCCGGCGCTGACCGCGGCGCTCGCCCGGCTGATCGCCGACTTGCCCTTGCGCGCCCGCCTCGCACGGACCGGCGAAGACCGCGTACGGCAGGAATTCCCGTTGGAGCGCGGGATCGATCGGTTGGCGGCGCGTTTTGCCGCAGACGAGGACACAGCGACGCCGGGTATGCTGCCGGCGGCGTGATATGCGGATCGCCTTCTACGCCCCCCTGAAGCCGCCCGATCATCCCGTGCCCTCGGGCGATCGCCGTATGGCGCAGATGATTGTCGCCGCACTCGGCCTTGCCGGTCACGAAGTCGAACTGGCGGCACGCTTCCGCAGCTACGAGGGCACGGGCGACGGCGAACGCCAGATGCGGCTGGCCCAGATCGGCGGCCGGCTGGCGGCGCGGCTGATCGGCCGGTTGCGCGGTCGGCCGCTGTCGCAACGGCCGTGCATCTGGGTGACCTATCATCTCTATTACAAGGCGCCCGACTGGATCGGTCCTCGCGTCGCCGCCCAGCTCGCCATTCCCTATGTGGTGATCGAGGCCTCGCATGCCGCCAAGCGGGCGGGCGGGCCGTGGAGCCTCGGTCACGAGGCGACGCTCGCCGCGCTGGCGCGCGCGCTAGCCGTCGTATCGCTCAATCCGGCCGACGACGATGGCGTACTGACGGCGCTCAGCGATCCGGCCCGGCTTCATCGGCTCAAGCCGTTTCTCAACGCCACGCCGTTCGCCCGCGCAGCACGCGAACGGGCGGCCAACCGTCTCGCGGTTGGCCGGCGCTATGGACTCGAATCCGACCGACCCTGGCTGCTCGCCGTCGGCATGATGCGCCCGGGCGACAAGCTTGCTTCGTACATCTTGCTCGGCGAGGCTTTGGCCACATTGGCCGACCGGCCATGGCGGTTGCTCGTCGTCGGCGACGGCCGAGCCCGGCCCGAAGTCGAGGCGGCGCTCGCCCCCCTCGGCGAACGCGTCCACTACGCCGGGGGCATCGAACCCGCCGCAATGCCGGCGATCTATGCCGCGTGCGATCTTCTGGTCTGGCCGGCGATCAACGAAGCCTATGGCATGGCGTTGCTGGAGGCGCAGGCCGCCGGCCTGCTGGTGGTGGCGGGGCGCAGCGGCGGCGGGCCGAACATCGTTGCCGACGGACGCACCGGGCTGTTCGCACCGCCCCGCGATGCGGCCGCCTTTGCTGCCCTGGTCGGCGAACTCCTCGCCGATCCCGCCCGCCGGCGGGCGATGGCCGAGGCAAGTCTCGCCAAAGTCGCCGCCGAGCACGATCTGCCGGTCGCCGGCCGGGCGCTCGATGCAGTGATTACTGCGGCGCAGCAGGGCCGACCATGACCCGCCTCGCCTTGCTGCGTCATGCGCCGACCGACTGGAACGCCGCCCGGCGGCTGCAGGGTCGCGCCGATATCGCGATTTCCGAGGCTTCGCGCGAGATGCTGTTGCGGCGCACCCTGCCGCCGCAGGTCGCGGGGTTTCGGTCGCTTGCCTCGCCCCTGCGCCGTTGCGTGGTGACGGCGTGGCTGCTCGACCTCGACCCGCAGCTCGATCCCCGGTTGGCGGAAATGGATTGGGGCGAGTTCGAGGGTCGGACGCTGCCCGAGCTGCGCGACCGGCTGGGGCCCGATCTCGCCGATAACGAGGCGCGCGGCCTTGATTTTCGACCGCCCGGCGGCGAAAGTCCGCGCGACGTGCAGGCGCGCGTCATGCCCCTCCTTGGCGAAATCGCCGCGGCCGGCATGCCGACGCTCGCCGTCACCCATCGCGGGATCATTCGGGCAATTTACGCGTGCGCGACAGGATGGGATATGACCGGCGATTCGTCCGACAAGCTTGATTTCTACGCCATGCATATTTTCACCCTTGCGCCCGACGGCGCGCCGCGTATCGAAACGCTGAACCTTTCCCTGGTCGATAAATGACCGCGCGCGTTCTGATTCACGTTCAACACCTTCTCGGTACCGGCCATTTACGCCGGGCCGGCGCGATCGCGCGAGCGCTGGCGGCGGCGGGCATGGAGGTCGAGCTGGTCTCCGGCGGCCCGCCGATCCAGGTTCTCGATATCGGCGCGGCGCGGCTTGTCCAGCTCCCGCCGGCGCGGGCCGCGGATGCAAGCTTCAAGGCGCTGATTGACGAGGCGGGGCAGCCGGTCGACGAGGCGTGGCGCGCCCGGCGGCGCGATATCCTTCTTGCCCGCTTCGCCGCGCTCCGGCCGCATGTCCTGATCACCGAGCTTTATCCCTTCGGCCGCCGGATGCTGGCCTTCGAGCTAGCTCCCCTGCTTGAGGCCGCGCAGGCCGCCGCCACCAGGCCCATGGTCCTTGTGTCGCTGCGCGACATTCTTGCCGCCAAATCCGATCCGCGACGCATCGAGGAAACGCTCGCCTGCGTATACAGGCACTATGACCGCGTTCTCGTGCACGGCGATCCGGCATTGATCGAGCTCGCCGCCAGCTTTCCGGCCGCCGGATGCATCGCCGACCGTCTCATCTATACCGGGTATGTCGCGGGACCAGAGGGTTCGCCGGCGCTACCCGGCATCGGTATGGACGAGATTGTCGTTTCATGCGGCGGCGGGGCGGTCGGCATGCGCATGCTTGAGGCTGCGCTCGGCGCGGCCGAATTGCTGGCCGCGACAACCGGAACCTGGCGCCTGCTGCTCGGTCCGGACCTACCGGCCGATCGGCGCCAGCGCCTCCTTGCCGCGCGGCGAAACCGTGTGATCATCGAGCCGGCCCGGGCCGATTTTCCGGCGTTACTCGCCCGCGCCCGCGTCTCAATCTCGCAAGCCGGCTATAACACGGCGGTCGACATTATCCGGGTCGGCGCGCGCGCCGTGCTGGTGCCCTTCGCCGGCGGCGGCGAAACCGAACAGGCCCAGCGCGCTGCCATCCTTGAAAAACGCGGCTGGGTGCAAGTGGTTGACGAAAACGTCTTGTCGCCCACGCGGCTCGCTGCGGCCGTTACCGCTGCGATGGCCGCGCCCCGGCCCGAAGCGGACGCCGTTCGCCTCGACGGCGCCGAGGAAACGGCGCGCTTTGTCACCCTATGGCTCGCCGAGCGGAGCGTGCGCGCATGAGCGGGTGGGACGATCTCGACCGCGAGCTCGATGCCTGGCGGGCGGCCGGGAAAACCGCCACTTTCTGGTGGCGCGACGATGATGCCGTCGCCCCCACGTTGGCGCTCGACCGGCTGCTCGACTTCCATCGCCGGCACAGGATACCCGTGGCGCTCGCCGTCATTCCGGCGCGCGCCGAACCGGCGCTGGCCGTGCATCTGGCCGGCGCGCCGGATGTGACGGTCGTCCAGCATGGCTGGGCCCATCTCAACCACGCCCCACCCGGCCGGCCCAAGGCCGAACTCGGCGCCGACCGTCCGGTCGCCTTCGTCCTGGGCGAGCTGGCCCGCGGCATGATTGCGCTCGACCGTCTGTTCGGCGCAAGTTGGCTTAAAATGCTGGTCCCGCCCCATAACCGCATCGTCCCCGAACTCGCCCGCGCCCTGCCGCAGGCTGGGTATAGCGGACTGTCGACCCACAATCCGCGCCGTGGCACAATTCCCGGCTTGGTGCAGGTCAATACGCATATCGACATCATGGAATGGACAACGACCCGGGCTTTTCTCGGCGAGGCCCCATCGCTCGCCCTTGCCGTCGCCCATCTCGCCGCCCGGCGCGAAGGCCGCGTCGATGCGGCCGAGCCGACCGGCCTGCTCACTCATCATCTGGCGCATGACGAGGCGGCATGGGCGTTCACCGACCGCTTTCTCGCCCGCACAGCAGCCCATCCAACGACGCGCTATCTCGACCCGCGCGCCATCTTCGGGGGCGCATGATCGTCTATCGCTACACGCCGCGCGCCCTGGTCGGGGATTACATGCGGGCCGGTATCGGCTTTGCCCTTACCGCTGGGCCGGCGACGATTGCGCCCCTCGGGTCGGTCGCTCAATATGTGTTGGCGCCGCTCGCCGGCCTGTTCGCGGTTTTCGCCGCGCGGACCTGGATACGTCACGCGGCGCGGCTTGAATTTGGGCCGGAGCGGATATCGCTCGCCGGTCCGCGCCGCGCCAGCCTCGCATGGTCGAAGCTGCGCTCGGTCAAGCTCAGCTTCTATTCGACCCGCGGCGACCGAGGCGAGGGCTGGATGCAGCTGACCCTGCGCGGGGCTGGCGGCTACGACGGCGAGACGATCCGCGTCGATTCGGCGCTCGACGGTTTCGCTGACATTGCCCTCCGCGCGGCCGTCGCCGCCCGGAACAACCGTCTCGAACTGTCGGCGGCGACGCTGGCCAATTTCGGCGCGCTGGGCATCGAGTATCCGCCGCCGGAGCAGGGCGCGACATGACCGGCGATCTGCTGCGCGTCAACGACCTGGCCATCGAGTTCGCCGTGCACGACAGCGTCGTCGGTGCGGTCGACGGGGTAAGCTTTCGCGTACGCCCCGGTTCGACCGTCGCGGTGGTCGGCGAATCCGGTTCCGGCAAGTCGGTGATCAGCCAGGCGATCATGGGCATCCTGCCGCGCGTCGGCCGCATCGCGCGCGGCGAGATCCTGTTCGCCGATCCGCGGCAGAACGGCAAGATCGCCGATATCTCGCGCCTCGATCCCGACGGCGCGGCGATGCGCGCCATTCGCGGCGGCAGCATCTCGATCGTTTTCCAGGAGCCGATGACCTCGCTTTCTCCGTTGCACACCGTAGGCGACCAGATCAGCGAGGCGTTGCACCTTCACCGCCAGGTCGACAAGGCCGAAGGCCGCGCCATCGTCGAGGACATGCTGAAGCGGGTCGGCTTCCCCAACCCGCGCAAGGCGATGTCGACCTATCCGTTCGAGCTGTCGGGCGGCCTGCGCCAGCGGGCGATGATCGCCATGGCGCTGGTCTGCCGGCCGGCCCTGCTGATCGCCGACGAGCCGACGACCGCGCTCGACGTCACTATCCAGGCGCAAATCCTCAAGCTGCTGCGGGACCTCCAGGCCGATCTCGGCATGGCGATCCTGCTCATCACCCACGATCTCGGCGTCGTCGCCAACATGGCTGAAGAAATCGTCGTCATGTATCGCGGCAAGGTGATGGAAGCCGGCATGCGCGACGATATCTTCCGTCGCCCGCAACATCCCTATCTCAAGGCGCTGTTGCGCGCCGTGCCGCGCTTCGACATGGCGCCGGGCGAGCGCCTCGTACCCTTGCGCGAGATCAAATCGGAAACCGGCCATCTGCTCGCCGCCAAGGATCCGTGGCCGGCGGGCGCCGACGCGGCCGGGCCGCTTCTGTCCGTGCAGCACCTCCGCAAGAGTTTCTCGATCCGCAAGAGCGGCTGGTTCGGCGCCGGGCAAGGCGAATCGGTGCTTGCCGTTGACGACGTGAGCTTCGACATCCGTCGCGGCGAGTGCCTCGGGCTGGTCGGCGAAAGCGGCTGCGGCAAGACGACGCTGTCGAAGATGCTGCTGCGCGCGCTGAGCGCCGACGCCGGCACGGTTACATTTAACGACCACGGCCGCCGCCGCGATGTGTTCGCCCTCAACGAGGACGAACTGGTCGCCTTCCGTCGCAAGATCCAGTTCATCTTTCAGGACCCTTATAGCTCGCTCAACCCGCGGATGACCGTGTTCGACATCATCAGCGAGCCGCTGGTCATCCATCGTATCGGCGACGCGGCGACGCGCGCCGAGACGGTACGCGAGTTGATGCAGCTCGTCGGGCTCGACGCGCGCGTTCTCAACCGCTATCCGCACAATGTGTCGATCCAGGCGCAGATCCTCAATCTCCTTCAGGATCTCAAGGAAAAACTGGGACTCACCTATCTGTTCATCTCGCACAACCTCGCCGTGGTCGATTACGTCGCCGAACGCATCGCGGTGATGTGCGCCGGCCGCCTGGTCGAGCTTGCGCCGCGGCGGGTTCTGTTTCATCGGCCGATCCACCCCTATACCCGGGCGCTGGTTACCGCCGTGCCCGAGCCGTCGATCGACCGGCGGCTCGATCTGTCGGCGTTGATGGAAGGTCGCGCCTCGATCCCGGCCGCATGGCCATGGCCGTTCACCATCGACGCGACCACCGAGCCCGATCTGGTCGACCTCGGCGACGGGCATTTCGTCCGCGCCGACCGCAAGGCCGGTCGCGACGAAATCCTGCGCCTCGCGGGAGCGCCAGCATGATCCGCCTGACCGTCATGCTGCTGGCCATCGTGGCGTGCGCCGCCGGACCGGCGCGCGCCTGGATCGAACCGCCGGAGCTCGCCGCCGAAGTGGCACAAGGCCGGCTGCCGCCCATCGAGCTGCGGCTACCCAAGACGCCGCTGGTCGTGGGCGACGGCGGTCCCGGCTGGACCCTTGGCCGGCACGGCGGGGAAATGCGCATGATCTTCGGCCGGCCGCAGGACGTGCGCATGCTCGTCGTCTATGGCTATGCGCGCCTTGTCGGGTACGACCGCCAGTTCAACCTGACGCCCGACATTCTCGAAAGCGTCGACGTCAAGGACGAGCGTATTTTTACCTTGCGCCTGCGCGCCGGCCATCGCTGGTCCGACGGCGAGCCATTTACCACTGAAGATTTCCGCTATTGGTGGGAAGATGTCGCCAACAACGCGCGCACCTCGCCGCTCGGCCCGCCCAAAGTTCTGCTGGTCGACGGCAAACCGCCGAAGGTCGAATTTCTCGACGCGCTCACGATTCGCTATAGCTGGGACGCGCCCAACCCCTATTTCCTGCCGGCGCTCGCCGGTCCGTCGCCGCTCTACATCTATCGCCCGGCGCATTATCTGAAGCGATATCACGAGCGCTATGCCGATCTGCACAAGATCAGGGAGGAAACCCGCCGCGCGGGCGTGCGCAACTGGGCCCAGCTCCATAACCGGCTCGACAACCAATACCGCAACGATAATCCCGACCTGCCGACCCTGGAGCCATGGGTGATCCAGACCCGCCCGCCCGCCGACCGTTTTGTCTTCCGCCGCAATCCCTATTTCCATCGCGTCGACAGCGCGGGCCGGCAGCTGCCCTATATCGACCGGGTCGTCGTCTCGCTGGCCGAGCGAGGCCGACCTGCAGGCCCGCGGCCTGACGTTCAACAACTACACGTTCCTGCGCCAGGCGTCGCGCCGCAACGATTTCTCCGTCCGTCTGTGGAATACCGCACGCGGCGCCCATCTCGCTCTTTATCCTAATCTCAACGTTGTCGATCCGGCGTGGCGGGCGCTCAATCGTGACGCCCGGTTCCGGCGCGCGCTGTCGCTCGCCATCAACCGTCACGAGATCAATCAGGTCGTCTATTTCGGCCTGGCGATCGAGGGCGCCAACACCGTGCTACCGGGCAGCCCCCTCTATCGGCCCGAATATCGCGCCGCGGCGGCAAAGTTCGATCTCGCGGAGGCCAACCGTCTGCTCGACGAGATCGGTCTGACTCGCCGCGATTCGCGCGGCGTGCGCCTGCTTCCCGACGGGCGGCCGCTGCAAATCATCGTCGAGACGGCGGGCGAGGATACGGAGCAGACCGACGTCCTTGAGCTGATCCACGATTCGTGGTTCGAGGCGGGGGTCAAGCTGTTCTCGAAACCGTCGCAACGCGAAGTATTCCGCAACCGGATCTTCGCTGGCGAGACAATGATGTCGATCTGGGCCGGCCTCGAGAACGGGCTGGCGACGCCCCGGTTCAGCCCCGAGGAACTGGCGCCCACTTCGCAGCAGCACTTGCAATGGCCGAAATGGGGCCAGTATGCGGAAACCGGCGGTAATTCCGGCGAGCCGGTCGACGATCCGGCGGCGCAGGAACTGGCCCGTCTCAACGCCGCCTGGGCGCGGGCGACCGCGCCGGCCGAACGCGAGAGGATCTGGCGGCGGATGCTCGAAATTCACGCCGCGCAGGTTTATTCGATCGGCCTCGTCGCCGGGGTCAAGCAGCCGGTGGTCGCATCGAACCGCCTGCGCAACGTTCCGGTCGAGGGGATTTACAATTGGGATCCCGGCGCCTTTTTCGGGATATACCGGCCCGATACGTTCTGGTTCGCCGACGGCCAGCAGGCCGGCACGGCGCAATAGGGAATCACTATGCTGGCCTATCTCGCCCGCCGCATCATGATCATGATCCCGACGCTGGTTGCGATCAGCGCCATCGTCTTCATCATCATCCAGCTGCCGCCGGGCGACTATTTGACGACGATGATTGCCGAGCTGCAGGCCCAGGGCGAGCCGGTCAGCCTCGACAAGATCCAGTTTCTGCGCGAGCAATACGGTCTCGACCGCACGCCGATCGAGCAATATTTCCACTGGTTCTTCGGCATGCTGCAGGGCGATCTCGGCTGGTCGTTCGAATTCAACCTGCCGGTGTCCGAGGTGATCGGCGAGCGGCTGTTGCTGTCTTTCGTGGTTGCGTTCACGACGCTGGTATTCACCTATATCGTCGCCTTCCCGATCGGCGTTTATTCGGCGACCCATCAGTATTCTTGGGGCGATTACGGCCTGTCCTTTCTCGGCTTTATCGGCCTCGCCACCCCGAACTTCCTTTTGGCGTTGATCCTGCTCTATTTCGCCAATGTCGCCTTCGGTATTTCCATCGGCGGCCTGATGGACCCGCAATATGTCGACCAGCCGATGTCATGGGAGAAATTTCTCTCGGTTCTGGCCCATCTGTGGATTCCGGTGATCGTCATCGGCACGTCGAGCACAGCCGAGATGATCCGGCTTTTGCGCGCCAATCTCCTCGACGAGCTGCAGAAGCAATACGTGGTCACCGGCCGCGCCAAGGGGTTGCCGCCGCGCCGGCTGCTGGTCAAGTACCCGTTGCGCATGGCGCTTAACCCGTTCATCGCCGATATCGGCAGCATCCTGCCGCATCTTATTTCGGGCTCGGCTATCGTCTCGGTCGTCATGTCGCTGCCGACCAACGGGCCGATGCTGCTGCGCGCCCTGCAGAGCCAGGACATGTATCTTGCCGGTTCGTTCCTGATGATCGAGGCGTGCCTGATCGTGATCGGCGTGTTCCTGTCGGATCTGTTGCTGGCGGCGCTCGACCCGCGCATCCGGTTGCACGGGGGGGCGACGAAATGACCGACGCGCCGCTCAGGCACTACGTCAATCGCCAGCCGTTCGACCCGCGGACGGCCGAGGAAATGTCGGCCGGGCTCGAACGCTATTACATGGCCTCGCAATGGCGGATGATGTGGTGGAAGCTGCGCCGCCACCGGCTGGCGGTGATTTCGGGCGCCATCCTGCTGGTCATGTATCTGTCGATCCTGTTTTCGGAATTCCTCGCCCCCTATAACCTGCATTCGCGGCACACCGATTTCATCTATGCGCCGCCGCAGGCCGTGCATCTGTTCGACAAGGGGCGCTTCGTCGGCCCGTTCGTTTACGGGCTCGATTACAATCTCAATCTCGACACGCTGAAACGCGAATACACCCCGAATCCCGACCGGGTTAACCGGCTGCGGTTTTTCTGCCGTGGCGATTCCTACCAGTTCTGGGGAGCCTTCGAGGCCAATCTCCATCTTGTTTGCCCGGCCGAAGGCGGCACCCTGTTTCTTTTTGGCACCGACCGTCTCGGCCGCGACATGCTGTCGCGTATCGTCCAGGGGGCGCGGATTTCGCTTACCGTCGGCCTGATCGGTATCGCCATCAGCTTTATTCTCGGCATCGCGCTTGGCGGCCTCGCCGGCTATTACGGCGGCTGGATCGACAATATCGTCCAGCGATCGATCGAGGTTCTCCAGTCCTTCCCCAAACTGCCGTTATGGATGGCGCTGTCGGCGGCCTTGCCGGTGTCGTGGAGTCCGCTTTACATCTATCTCGGCATTACGCTGATCCTCGGCCTGCTGACCTGGACGGGTCTCGCCCGGGCCGTGCGTTCGAAGCTGCTGGCATTGCGCGAAGAGGATTTCTGCACCGCCGCAACCTTGATGGGCGCCCGGCCGCGGCGGATCATCGTCCGGCACTTGCTGCCGAGCTTCATGAGCCATCTCATCGCCTCGGCCACGCTGCATATCCCGCAGATGATCCTCGGCGAAACGGCGCTGTCCTTTCTCGGCCTCGGCCTTCGGCCGCCGATCACCTCGTGGGGCGTACTATTGACCGAAGCGCAGAACATCAACGTCGTGGCGCTGTATCCGTGGCTGATGCTGAGCGCCGTTCCGGTGGTCATCGTCGTGCTCGCCTTCAATTTTTTCGGCGACGGTCTGCGCGACGCCGCCGACCCCTATAAATAACCGCGATCGGCCAGCATGCGCCGGTAGGCGTCTTCGAGGGCACGGGCGAAACGCGGCGCATTGCAAAGCGGCGACGCGGCAAGCCGGTCGCGCAGCCCGGCGCGTAACGCCGCCCGGCGTGCGCCGTCGGTCGCGAAGGCGGCGGCGATGGCGACATAGTCGTCGGCGTTGCGAGCGACAAGCTCATCGAGCCCAACGCGGGCAAGCAGGCTCGCCCCGACCCGCCCAGCATGCCGCTCGCCCGCCAGCGTTACCACCGGCACACCCATCCATAACGCCTCGCACGTGGTCGTCGTCCCGCCATAGGGAAAGGGATCGAGCGCAATGTCGATGCGGCCGTAGAGCCCCAGATGATCGGTCCGCGCCGCCGTCGCCGGCAACAGGTCGAGGCGACCGGCATCGCCGCCGGCGCGCGTGAACCGGGTGGCAATCAGGTCGCGCGTCCCCGGATCGGCGAGTGCGGCGGCCTTGAGCGCCAGGCGCGCCTGCGGCACGCGAGCGAGAATACGCGCCCACAACGCTAGCGTCGCTTCGTTGATCTTGGCGAGCATGTTGAACGAGCCGAACACGACCGATCCGCCATCGGCGCGCGCCGCAACCGGCGGGGCGTCGTCGGGCGGCGTGAAGCAGAGGAATCCGTCCGGCAAACGGAACAGTTTTTCGACGTGCAGCGTATCGGCTTCGCCCGGCGGATCGGCGACGGCGTCGGTCAGCCGGTAATCGATCGCGGCGAGGCCGGTGGTGTTCGGGTAGCCGAGCCAGGTCGCCTGCACCGGCGCTGATTTGAGGGCGAACGCCCCGAGCCGGTTTCCCGCCGTATGTCCGGCAAGATCGACCAGCAGGTCGATCCGGTCGTCAACGACCTGCTGCGCCAACGCCGCATCCGACAGCCCGACCGTCGATCGCCACAATGCCGCATGGGCGCGCAGGCGGGCGGTCATCGCGTCTTCCTGGGTTGCATCGGCGTAGCAGACGAGTTCGATCCGCGCGCGATCATGCGCGGCGAAAACCGCGGCCAGAAAATGGCTGACCGGATGCTCGCGAAAATCCGGCGAAACATAACCGACCCTGAGCGGCCTGTTGCCGATGCGCGGTCCGAGCGCGCGATTTGGCGGGGCCGGTAGATGCCGGGCGGCCCAGTCGCGATGCGCCGCCGCGATCTCGGCCGGCGCAACACTCTGCATGTAATTCATGCACAGCAACAAATTGGAGCCGGCAGCGCGGTAGTCGGACCGGATAGCGAGCGCCCGGCGATAGACGGCGAGCGCCTCGTCATGCCGGGTGCCTTCGGTCAGGGCGTTGCCGAGATTGTTCCACGCCTCGGCAAAATCGGGATCGACCGTCACCGCCCGCTGGTAACAGGCGATCGCTTCGCCAATCCGCCCCAGCCGCCGCCCCGCCGCGCCGAGGCCGTTATGGCCCTCGGCATAACCCGGATCAAGCGTCACCGCGCGGCGCAACGCCGCTTCGCCGGCTAAGAAATCGCGCCGCTCGCAAAGAACGAAGCCGCGCCCGCCATGCGCGGCGGCCATATCGGGGCGTGCGGCCAACGCCGAATCGAAGGCGGCGAGCGCCTCGTCGAGCCGCCCCTGCGCGCGGCGCACGAGGCCGAGATTGCACCATGCCTCGGCAAAATCGGGTCGCGCCGCAATCGCCCGGGCAAAACCCTCGGCGGCTTCCTCGAAACGGCCGAGGCGGCGATGGGCTTCGGCAAGATTGTTCCGGCAATCGGCATTGTCGGGCGCGCGCGACGCCGCCGCCGCCAGGAACGGCTCCGCCTCGACCAGCCGGCCGGCCTGCAAACAGGCCAGTCCCAGCAAATGACCGGCATTGGGCTCGCCCGGCGCATCGGCCAGGATCGCCCGGTAGGCCGCCTCGGCCTCGTCCAGCCGTCCAGCGCGATGCGTGGCCAGCGCTGCGCCGAGCCGGGTTCGGATTTCCTCGGCGGTTGCCGTCACGGCCTTACGCCTTGACCATCCACAGGCTCGACTCGCGCGCGCCCTCGACCAACGGCAGGCGGTCGAGGCCAGCCGCCCAGATTTCGGCGGTCAGGTGGCGAAGCGCCCAATGCGACGCCCATAACAGGCGGAACCCGCCGCCGACAAGAAACGCCGCGGCGGCGTTCTGCTCGTTATAGCCGCGCCACGCCCAATCGGCCGGATAGCCCTCGGGCAAAAACACGTCATGGATATGGACCAGCACGCCCGGCGGCAAGCTCGGCAGCACCGCGTTAAACAGCAGGTCGACATCGCTGCCCGGCATCAGAATATGGCTTGAATCGATGATCAGGAAATCGCCGGCGGTCAGCGTGGCGAAGATTTCGGCCGGCGCTTCCTGGATTCCAGTGCGGATCGTTTCGATCCTCAGGCCATCGAGCGTGGCGCGCGGCGCCGGGTCGACAGAGACAAGCCGCGTGACGAGCCCGCCATCGGCGATGGCGCGGGCAAGAAACCTCGTCGAATGGCCGGACCCGATCTCGACGATCTGCCGCGGCTTGAGATCGCGCGCAAAGGTATAGGCGAGAATCGCGTCGAGGCGCGGGAACCAATCCTGATCGAGGCGCGGTGCGGGCGGCGCCTCGCCGGCGAAGCCGAGCAGCGTGTGGCGGTAGCG
The DNA here is from genome assembly GCA_016195145.1 of Rhodospirillales bacterium. Lineage (GTDB taxonomy): Bacteria > Pseudomonadota > Alphaproteobacteria > CACIAM-22H2 > CACIAM-22H2 > JACQAF01. The sequence continues at coordinate 10,040 of JACQAF010000104.1, read as the reverse complement.
CGACGCGGCCGCAAGGCGCAGGCGCATGTCGCCGGCGGCGGCGGCGAAGATCCGCTCGAGCGCCGGATACCAATCCGGCGTGCGCACCGCGCCAGCATGGCGATAGGGAATGAACCAGCCGCGTGCGTTGAGACCGGCGATCGTCGCCAGACCGAACGCCGAACGCCGCAACCGGACGCACCACCCTGTCATCAGGGCGACAGCGTCATGCCTTCGACGGCGACGACGGTGCCTGGACGGATATTCTCGGCCTCGGTCGCGACCGTATCCATGAACCGGTCGTCATGCGCCGGATCGTGATGGAAGATCACCAGCCGCCGTGCGCCCGCCGCGTCGGCGAGGCGCACCCCTTCCTGCCAGGTCGAATGCCCCCAGCCGGCGAATTTCGGAAATTCCGCGTCGGTGTAAGTACAGTCGTAGATGAACAGATCGACCCCGGCGATGAGGTCCAGCACGTTCTTGTCCGGCTGGCCGGGGACATGCTCGGTGTCGGTGATGTAGCAGATCGACTTGCCGGCATATTCGATGCGATAGCCGGTCGCCCCGTTGGGGTGGTTGAGCGGCCTGGTCTTGATCGCGATGCCGGGGGCGGGCGACAGTGTCTCGCCGGCATGAAAATCATGGAAGGACATATCGGCCGCCAGCACGGTGATCGGGATCGGGAAAAGCGGCGCCATCATCATTTCCGACAGGACATAGCGCAGCGTGTTGTGCGGTAGAAGATGTCCCGCCCACAGGCGAAAGCGGTTCTGCGGCGAGAAGGCGGAGCTGAAAAACGGCAGGCCGCAGATATGGTCGAAATGGGTGTGCGTGAAATAGAGATCGGCATCGATGCGGCCCAGCCGGTCGAGATGGCGCCCGAGCGGCCGCAAGCCGGTGCCGCCGTCGAACAGCAGCGGCCGGTCGCCGCAACGCACCTCAAGGCACGACGTGTTGCCGCCGTAACGCGCCGTGTCCATGCCCGGGCAGGCGATCGAGCCGCGCACCCCCCAGAACCGGACGCTGAATCCGCTGTCGTTGTTCACGCAGCCTGCCCCTCCCCTGGGCGTCGTTGCGTGCGGACCGGTCGGCTAGATGACAAGTCGATAGCCGCCCGGCGCAGTGACCAAAATCTCGGCCTGGGCCGGATCGCGTTCGATCTTCTGCCGCAGCCGGTAGATATGGGTTTCGAGCGTGTGGGTATTAACGCCGGCATTATAGCCCCACACCTCGCCGAGCAGGGTTTCGCGCGAGACCGCCTGATCGCCGGCGCGAAACAGAAAGCGCAGGATCGCGGCTTCCTTTTCGGTCAGGCGGATCTTTTTCTTGCTTGCGGTCTCGAGGAGCAGCTTGTTGGCCGGCTGAAAAGTGTAGGGACCGATGATGAACACGGCATCTTCGGACGTTTCGTGCTGGCGCAGATGGACGCGCAGACGCGCGAGAAGCACGCCGAGCCGGAACGGCTTGGTCATATAATCGTTGGCCCCGGAATCGAGACCCTGGATCGTGTCCATGTCGCTGTCGGCGGCCGTCAGCATGATCACCGGCGCGCTCAGGCCGGCCTCGCGTAGCTGGCGGCAGACATCGCGCCCGTCCATGTCTGGCAGGCCGATGTCGAGGAGAATGGCGTCGAAATGCCCTTCTTTCGCCGCGGCAAGGGCCGCCGCCCCAGAATCGACCTGGACGGTGGCAAAATCCTCGGCAGCAAGCTGTTCGGCCAACGACTGACGCAGGGTCGTGTCGTCATCGACCAGGAGTATTCGGCGGGATCCCTTCATGTCCGGGGTTTTCTAGCACAGGCCAGCGCGGCCGCAAACTGCGCATGCCTTGGACCGGCCCATTTCTCAGCCCACGCCGCGGATCAGGGCAAGGGCTGCGCGGCCGACCGGATGAGTAAAATCGGCGACCTTCGCTAGAATATCGAAATGATGCAGGGCCGGGGCGGCCGCCGTTTCGACCCGAACCCCCGCCTTGCGCCAGGCGGCGGCGAATTCGCGCTGCTGGCGGCGGAATTCCTCGGGCTCCTTGTCGCCGACCGCGGCCACGATCCTACCGGCCGTGCGCGGGGCAAGGCCTAGGGGCGAGTTGCGCTTTATAACCCCCGCATCGAGCTTGAGCACCGGCTGCTGATAGGAAACGCGCAACGGCGCGAGATCGTAGATACCGCTGACCGACAACGTGCCTTTGACCAGATCGGCCGGCAGGCCGCCCTGCGCCGGCCACGCGGTGGCGGCCAGCATGGCGGCAAGATGACCGCCGGCCGAATGGCCGCCGATATAAATCCGCCCGGGATCGACGCCGAGGCCCGGCGCCCGCCGCCACAACCAGGCCACCGCCGCGCGCGCCTGACGAACGATCTCGTCGATCGAGACCATCGGGGCCAAGGCGTAGTTCGGCGCGGCGAAGGCGATGCCTTTTTCGGCAAAACCGCGACCCAGAAAGGCGACATCCCGTTTGTCGAGGTTCTGCCAATACCCGCCATGGAAAAAGATGAAAAGCGGGGTACGTCGATCATTCTTTACCGCAACCGCCGGCAGGAAATCGAGCCGTTCGCCGGTCGTCGGCCCATAGGCGAGATCGAGCCGCCAGCCCGGCTCCGAGACAGCCGCCGCCCCATCGCGCGCCCATGCCGCCAGATGCTCGACATGGTCGGGAAACCGGGCGCGCAGATTGTACTGGGCATCGAGCTGCGCCTGGTCATAGTCGCCGAAAACCTTCATATCCCCCCCCCCCTTGACCGAAATTACAGCCCGAGCTTCGCCCTCGACCGCCGCCCCGCGCAAGGCGGAAATTTACGCTGCACCGCCCGGCATAAATTGCCCAACAACACCGCGTCCGACAAGAAAGTTTATATTTTCCAGCGCCTTAGGATTGGCACCGGGTTTGCATGTCTGCATCGGCAATGAATGGTCTCGACACCCTTTCCCGCCCCGCAGTGCCGCCGCCGGCTACCGCCGCGACCGAGCGCCCGCTTGGCGCGACCCAGTACCTGAGCGGAGATTTTCCCGCGCCCGGCCCCGATACCGAGCCGGTTGGCAGCGGTAAAATCACGTTTGCCGACTTCCTGTCAGTCATCAATCCGCTGCAGCATATTCCGATCGTCTCCACCATTTATCGGGCGATCACCGGCGACACCATTGAGCCCACGGCCCGGGTGATCGGCGGCGCCCTTTTCGGCGGGCCGGCCGGATTGGTGGTTGCGGCGTTCAGTTCGGTCTTCGAACAGACGACCGGCAAAGACATTGGCGCCCAGGCGCTGGCACTGCTCAGCCCCGGTTCCCGCAATGAGGTGCCGGAAGAAACCGCACCGCCCCAGATCGCGGCATCGGCAACGGTTCCCGCCGCTGCGGCACGCGCCGCCGAAACAGCCCGCCCCCAAGCGGCAGTAGCCGGGCTGGATGCGCGTCGCGGCAACGCCGACGCGAATGGGCCGGCCGGCCGGCCGCTCACTTTTTACCAAGCCAATGCCGGCACGCGCCTGCCAACAATCGACAATAGCCGCTCGGGCGGCGCTCCAAGCGGCAACGCGCCGCCGGTCGCGGCGCGCACCCAGCCGCCGCTCCCGCTCTTTGCCGCCGATCGGGCGCGGGCTTCGACGCCGCATCCGGCCCGGCCGGAAGTTGCCGCACCGACCCCAGCCGCCGACGCCCTGCGCGCCGCAGCCACGACCGCCCCGCCGGCGCCGCCGACGAACGGGCAAACGGCGCCCGTACCGCCGGCCGGCCCGCCAAGCACCTGGTTTACGGCTGCAATGCTCAGCGGCCTCGACCGCTATCGCGCCGCCAAGCAGCTTGAAACCCCCGTGCCGCAGGTCGATCTCGCGCGCTAACCCGGCGGCCGCACCGATATCATCTCTGGTCAGCGTCTTTCCCATTGCGACTTCGAATACCGCTCTTTGAACTAGCACGCCGGTCGTGGCCATTTCGATTGACTTTTTATGCCGGATCGGGCCAAACCCCTGTTCGACGAGGCGCGCCATATCGTGCGAATCCGGCCTCGCTTGTTTGCCTGAAGCAAAGGCCCGAATCGTCGATGAAGCCGAAAATCGTCAGTTTCGTGCCGATGAAGCTCAAGAACGAGCGGCTGCCGGACAAACATTTCCTGCCCCTTAACGGCAAACCGCTGTGCTGGCATATCTTCGCCAGCCTGCTCAAAGTGCCGCGCCTCGACGCGATCTATCTGTATGCGAGCGACCCGTCGATCAGCGCCCATATTCCGCCCGAAGTGCGGTTCGAGCTGCGCGATCCGTATTTTGACGGGCCGACGGTCAAGGGCCTAGAATTTTTCGCCGCCTTTGCCAAGGCAGTGCCGGCCGATTTCTACGTCCTGGCGCACGCCACCGCCCCATTCCTCAGGCCCGAAAGCATCGCCAAGGGCGTCGCCGCGGTCGAAGGCGGCGCGCATGATTCGGCGTTCACGGTCCAGCGTATCCAGACCTATGTCTGGTTTCAGGGAAGGCCGCTCAACTACAAGCCGACCGATATGGCGCGCACCCAGGACATCGAGCCGATTCTGGTCGAGACAAGCGGCTTTTACGTTTACAGCCGCGACGAAATCCTCAATCGTTCGCGCCGCATCGGCGACCGGCCGTGTTTTGTCGAGATTCACGGCTTCGAGGCGATCGATATCGACTATCCCGAGGATTACGATCTCGCCCGCCGTCACGAGGATTTACTCGGGCGTTGACGCCCGGGCCGCCCGATGCGCGTCTACGATTTCATCGCCTTCGATCTTGACGGAGTTCTCATCGACTCGCGTCCCAATATGGAGGCGGCATGGGCGGCCGTCCGCCGGAAATTCCGCGTCGACGTGCCGTTCGCCGACTACTTCGCCTGCATCGGCTTGCCGTTTCGCGACATTCTGATCCGGCTCGGCGTTCGCGACCAGCAGGCGGCGATCGAAGAGACATTCCGTGCGGCGTCGATCGAAAATTTCGGCGCCATCCGCGTTTTTCCCGGCATCCAGGCGGCGCTTGTGCGGCTCGCGGCGCACGGCCTGCCTCTCGGCATCGTCACCTCGAAGGACGCCGTGCGCTCCAAAATGGCGGTCGACATGATCGGCGTCGCCTTCGCCACCGTCCAGGCGCCGCGCCCGGGCGGCGAGACGGGAACCGGCGATGGCCCAGCCCTTAAGGGTAAACCGGCCCCCGATCTTCTGCTTACCGCCGCCCGTATCGCCGGCGTGCCGCCGGCGCGATCGGTTTATATCGGCGATATGGAGGTCGATTGCATGACCGCCCGTAACGCCGGCATGGATTACATCCATGTCGGCTGGGGCTACGGCCCCGCACCGGAGGGTGCGGTGACGGTCGTCGATGCTGAAGCGCTCTGTGCGCGGCTTCTCGGCAACGATGGCCCGCGCCGATGAAACGGCACGATCCCGCCGCGCCCCACGTCGACGCCCTGGTCGCCGAGGCGCGACAGGCGCTTGCCGCCGGCGATGTCGGCCGCGCGGTTTTACTGTTGCGCCAGGCCGCGGAACGCGCGCCGTATATCGCGCCGCTTCGCGTCCTGCTCGGCTCCGCCGAGGCGCGGGCCGGCGATTTCGGCGCCGCCGAAGCTAATTTCCGCCTCGCCCTGCAATCCGATCCGGCCGACGCCGCCGCGCACGCCAATCTCGGCAACATGCTCAAGCGAAAGGACGATCTCGACGGCGCGATTGCCGCCTATCGTGCGGCATTGGACCACGACCCACGACTGATTCCAGTGCTCTATAATCTTGGCATCGCATTGCGCGAGAAGGGCGAATTCACCGAGGCGCTGGCCTGCTATGACGCGGCGTTGCGCGCCGATTCGAGCTTCGTCGAGGCTTGGTACAATCGCGGCAACGTGCTTACGGCGCTTGGCGATTACGACGCCGCCATCGCCAGCTATGACGAAGCATTGCGCCGCCGCTCCGGTTATGCCGAAGCGCAGTACAGCCGCTCGATGGCTTTGCTGCTCAAGGGCGATTTTGCCGCCGGATGGGATGCTTACGAGGCGCGCTGGCAGGCGCGTTCCTTCGATACGCCGGAACGCTGGACGCATTTGCCGCGCTGGACCGGCGACGATCTTGGCGGACGAAGCATTCTGGTTTGGGGCGAACAAGGCGTGGGCGACGAAATCCGTTTTTACAGCATACTGGGCGACCTTCTGCTCGTCGCCAAAAGCTGTGTCGTCGCCGCCGATCCGCGCCTGGCGACGCTTCTCGAACGGAGTTTTCCCAATCTGGTCGTGTGTCCCAAGCGCGTCGCGTCGGACGATCCGGCGGTCGGGGGTGTCGACGTACAATCGCCGGTGGCGAGCCTCGCCCGCTTCCGCCGCCGCCAGCTCGCCGACTTCCCGCCACCACGGCCTTTTTTGCGCGCCGACCCGCAGCGGATCGCCGATTGGCGCGGCTGGCTCTCCGGCCTTGGCATGCGACCCAAAATCGGCATTTCCTGGCGCAGCGGTAAGCCGAAAGGCCCCAAACGTGTCCGCTATACCGATCTCGACGCCTGGGCGCCGATGCTGGCCGCGGCGCAGGCCGATTACATCTGCTTGCAATACGATGATTGTGCGGCCGAGCTCGATGCCTTTGCCGCACGGCATGATAATCGTATCCATCTGCCGCCGGGGCTCGACCGGCGCGACGATTTCGAAGGCCAGGCGGCGCTTTATACGGCGCTCGATCTCGTCATCTCCGCGCCGACGACGGTCGCCGATCTTACCGGCGGCCTCGGCGTGCCGAGCTGGGTCGTCGTTCATGCTCCGCATTGGCCGTGGGGAATTTGGCCTGAGGCCGGCCCCAACGGCCAGCCCTGGTACGCCAATCTGCGGATGATCGACACCCGCAGCCGTGGCGGATGGGAAGGCGCGTTCCGCAGCCTGGCCGACGAGCTCGCCGCCTTCGTCGCAGCGAAGAATGAAAAAGCGGGGCGTTAGACCGTCGTCCGAAGCTACCGCTCGCCAAATATCGCTGTACCGATTCGAACATGGGTCGCGCCGAAGCGGATCGCGGTTTCGAAATCCCCGCTCATCCCCATGCTGAGCGCTGTAAGTCCGTTGCGCCGTGCGATTTCACGCAGAAGGGCGAAATGCAGCGCCGGCTCGTCGGCGAGCGGCGGAATGCACATCAAGCCGTCGATCGGCAGATCGAATTTCTTGCGCGCCTCAGCGACGAACGCGTCCGCGTCCGCCGGCATCACGCCGGCCTTTTGCGGCTCCTCGCCGGTATTGATCTGCACGAAACAGCGTGGCCGCCGGCCGGTTTTGTCGATTTCCGCCGCCAGCGCCGCTGCCAGCTTCAACCGGTCGACCGTCTCGATCACGTCGAACAGCGCCACCGCCTCGCGCACCTTGTTGGTCTGCAAGGGACCGATCAGGTGCAGCTCGAGGTCCGGCCGCTCGGTGCGGAGCGGCGGGTATTTGGCCTGCGCCTCCTGCACGCGGTTTTCGCCGAAGACCCGCTGGCCGTTGGCAAAGGCCGCGCGCACCGCGTCCGGTCCATGGGTCTTGGCAACCGCAACCAGCGCAATATCGGCCGGCGAACGCCCGGCGGCCCGCGCCGCCTCGTCGATACGGGCCCGCACCCCGGCCAGATTCCCGGCAATATCGGGGGCGGAAGATGCATCATCCATGAAACCCTGTTTAGCAGTTGGAAGGGCCTTTGCCCATGCCGGCATGGCGCTTTACATTGCGGTCCCATGACCAACCAAAATCGATTAACCACGGCCCTGAGCCACCATCGTGCTGGGCGGCTGGAGATGGCGGCGGCGCTGTACGAGGAGGTGCTGGCTGTGGCGCCGGAGGAGGCGACGGCGCTGCGGCTGTCGGCGCATATCCTGCTGGGGCGGGGGGAGAAGGAAGCGGCGGTGGAGCGGCTGGAACGTGCGGTGCGGGCGGCGCCCGGGGATGCGGTGATCCGCAACGACCTGGGGGCGGCGCTGCGGCTGGCGGGACGGGTGGAAGAAGCGGCGGCGGCGTTCGAGGGGGCGGTGGGGTTGCAGGGGGATTATGGGGAGGGGTGGCACAATCTGGGGCTGACGCGGCGTGCGCTGGGGGATCTTGAGGGGGCGCGGGCGGCGCTGGAGCGGGCGGCGGGGCTGCGGCCTGGGTTTGGGCCGAGCTGGAACGCGCTGGGTGTGGTGCGGGACGGGCTGGGGGATGCGGCGGGGGCGCGCGACGCCTTCCAGCGCGCTATCGACACACAGCCGGATTATGTCGCCGCCTGGCTTAATCTTGGCAAGGCCGAGCGCGAGGCGGATAACCGCGACACGGCCGCGGCCGCATATCGCCAGGCATATGCGCTTGCGCCCGAGGATGCCGAAGCGCTGAACGGCATCGGGCTGGTGCATATGGATGCCGAGGCTTTCGAGGAAGCACGCGCGTCGTGGGAGAAAGCGCTGGCGATCAGGCCCGACTATTTCGAGGCGCGGCACAACCTTGGCAATGTTTTGCGGGCGCTCAAGCGTTATGACGAGGCGGTTGTTCAGCTTCGCCGGGCGGTCGAACTGCAGCCCGAGCACGCCGACGCGTGGATCACGCTTGGCGGCACCCTGCGGCTTGTGCCCGATTATGCGGCGGCGATCATGGCCTTTCAGCGCGCGCAGGTATTAAAACCCGATAGCGCCCAGCCCCTGTTCGAACTGGCAATTTGCGATTTCCACCTGTGCCGGACGAAAGAGGCCATCGTCGGTTTCCGTCAGGCGTTGAAGATTGACCCTCTATTCGTCAACGCCTGGCGTCATCTCCTTTATGTAATGGCCGTCGATCCCGACATCTCGCCGCAGGACGAGCTTGGGGCGGCAACTGAATTCGCCGCACGTTATGCCGCCGCCAACGCGCCGGCGACGGCCATATCCGCCCGGCCGCGCGATCCCGACCGGATCCTGAATATCGGCTTCGCCTCGTCCGATTTCCGCCGCCATCCGGTCGGCGGCAATATCGACCTGCTGGTCGCTCATCTCGACCGCGAGCGTTACCGGCTTTATTTCTACGCCGATCTCGACAAGGCCGACGATCATACCGAGCGCATGCGCGCCGCTGCCGCCGTCTGGCGCGATGTGCGCGGGCTCGACGATGCCGATGTCGCCAAACTGATCCGTGAGGATGACGTCGATATCCTGCACGTCCTCGCCGGCCGCTTCGATGGCAACCGCATGCTGCTGCCTGCCCATCGCGCGGCGCCGATTCATGTCAGCTTTCACGATATCGGAACGTCGGGAATATCGATCCCCGACTATTACTATTTTACCGACGCGACAATTCACCCGCCCGGCACGAAGCACGAGCTCACCGAGCGGCTGATCCGGCTGCCGCATTTTTTCGCCTTCCGGCCTGAGTCCATGCTCGCCCCGGCTCAGTCCCCGCCGTGCCTGCACGCCGGCCGGGTGACTTTTGGATCGTTTAACAACCCGATCAAGTTCAATCCCGGCGTCGCACGTCTGTGGGGGGCCGTGCTCGCTGCCGTGCCGAATTCGCGACTGGTGATGAAATACATGGACCAGTTCCGCGACCCCGGCTTGCGGGCGCGCATACTGGCTTCGTTCGCCGATGCTGGTGTCGCGCCCGAGCGGATCGAGCTGCATTACGGCAAGGACGAAAGGAAAGACCTGCATCTCTCGCGCTATGACATCCTCGATATTGTCTTCGACCCCTTCCCCTTCACCGGAGCAACGACGACGTTTCAGGCCCTGTGGATGGGCGTACCGGTGGTCACGCTGCGCGGCGACGGCATGGCCAAGGCGTCCGCGGCCTCGATACTCGTATCCGGCGGCTTTCCCGAACTGGTCGCCGATTCGCCGGACGATTACGTCGCCAAGGCGGCCGCGCTTGCCCGCAATCCGGCACGACTTGCCGAATATCGCGCGACGATGCGCGCGCGCTTCTCCGCCTCGCCGCTTTTCGATCATGCCGCCTATGCCCGCAGCGTCGAGCGCGCCTGGCAGGAGATATGGCGGCAATGGTGCCGGACATGAGCGATTCGCGGATATCGGCGGCCCTGAGCCACCATCGTGCTGGGCGGCTGGAGATGGCGGCGGCGCTGTACGAGGAGGTGCTGGCTGTGGCGCCGGAGGAGGCGACGGCGCTGCGGCTGTCGGC
>JACQAF010000100.1 GCA_016195145.1 Rhodospirillales bacterium | reverse complement strand
CCGCCGTGGCGAAAAAGCTGTTCGCCCGGGCGGCGCGGGCGCCGGTTTCGGCGTCGGCGGACCTGCCCGAGCGGGTGGCCGGCCTGTTGGCGCGGCGCTGCCTCGATACGCTCGGGCTCGCGCGCCGCGCCGGCGCGGCCGTTTCGGGGTTCGAGCAGGTGCGCGTCTGGCTCGATCGCGGGCGGGCGGGGGTTTTGATCGAGGCCGTCGAGGCGGCGGCGGGGGGGCGGCGCAAATTAAACGCCGTAGCGCGGGACGTGCGTGTCGTCGGGCTGCTGACGGCGTCCGAATTGGGGGCCGCCTTTGGCCGCGAGACGACGATGCATGCGGCCTTGGCGCAAGGCAGGCTGGCGGACCGCTTCGGTGAAGCGGCGGACCGTTTGGCGGGATTTCGGACGATGACGGACGCGGCGCCGCATGACGGCGGCGCTGGGAACTAGAACAGCGGACGGGAAATGACCGACACCAAAGAGCAAGATAGCAAAAAGCGGCTGGGCCTCGCCAAACCGGGCCGGCTCGATCTGAAAACGGTCGAGACCGGACAGGTGCGGCAAAGCTTCTCGCATGGCCGCTCGAAGACCGTGCAGGTGGAAGTCCGCCGCAAACGCGTTACGGCCGCTGGCCCGGCGCCGCATCCGGCGGCATCGCCCGAAACGCCAGAAACGCCGGCTCCGTCGCCCGCCGCAGCCAAGCAGCCGGCGGCGAGACCGAGCAACAAGAAGCCGGCCGTTCTCAAGACGCTGACCGTCGAAGAACGTGCCCAGCGTACCCGCGCGCTCCAGGGCGCCATTCGCGCCGACGTCGAGGCGAAGCGCCGCGGCGACACCGATGCGCGCCGATTCGACGAAGAACTGCGCCGGCAGGCCGAAGACGAGCAGCGGCGCAAGGTCGAGGACGAAGAGCGCCACAAGATCGAAGAGGCCGCACGCCAGAAAGCCGAAGAAGAAGCCCGCAAGCGCGCCGAGGAAGAGACCCGGCGCCTGACCGAGGAAGAAGCCAAGCGCCGTCAGGCGGCCGAGGCCGCCCGCGCCGGCGTTCCGGCGTCTGGCGCTAAGGCGGTGGTGGCTGAGGAAGAGGAGGAGGCGCGGCCGCGTCGGCCCGGCGGCCTTGCGCCGCGACGCCCGGCCCTCGCCCCGCGACGCGAAGAGCCCCGCCGACGGACTGGCAAACTCACCGTCACCCAGGCGCTGGAAGACGACGACCAGGTGCGCGTGCGCTCGCTCGCCGCGATGAAGCGCGCGCGCGAAAAGGAACGTCAGCGCCAGCTCGCCCAGGGCCCGGCGGCGAAGGTCGTGCGCGATGTGGTGGTGCCCGAGACGATCACCGTCCAGGAACTCGCCAACCGCATGGCCGAGCGCGGCGTCGACGTGATCAAAACGCTGATGAAAATGGGCGTGATGGCGACGATCAATCAGCCGATCGACGCCGATACGGCCGAACTGGTGATCAGCGAATTCGGCCACAAGATCAGGCGCGTTTCCGAAGCCGATGTCGAGATCGGCCTGCGGGGCGATGCCGATGCGGACGCCGAGCTGACATCCCGCCCGCCGCTGGTCACCGTGATGGGCCATGTCGACCACGGCAAGACGTCGTTGCTCGACGCGCTGCGCGAAACCGACGTCGCCAAGCACGAGGCCGGCGGCATCACGCAGCACATCGGCGCTTATCAGGTGCATCTCAAATCGGGCCGGCAGATCACCTTCCTTGACACGCCGGGCCACGAGGCGTTCACGGCGATGCGCGCGCGCGGCGCTTCGGTCACCGACATCGTCGTGCTGGTGGTCGCCGCCGATGACGGCATCCAGCCGCAGACGATCGAGGCGATCAACCATGCCAAGGCGGCCAACGTGCCGATCATCGTCGCCATCAACAAGGTCGACAAGCCGGGCGCCGATTCCGAAAGCGTGCGCCGCGACCTGCTGCAGCACGGCATCGCGCTCGAAGGAATGGGCGGCGACGTGCTCGGCGTCGACGTTTCGGCGCTGAAGAAGACCAATCTCGACAAGCTCGAAGAAGCAATTCTCCTTCAGTCCGAAATCCTCGACCTCAAGGCCAACCCCAATCGCGCCGCGCATGGCATCATCGTCGAGGCGAAGCTCGAGCGCGGCCGCGGTTCGGTTGCGACGGTCCTTATCCAGAACGGCACGCTGAAGCTCGGCGACATCTTCGTCGCCGGCAGCGAGTTGGGCAAGGTCCGCGCCCTGATCGACGACAAGGGCCGCCAGGTCGACTCGGTCGGGCCGGCGGCGCCGGTCGAAGTGCTCGGTCTCAACGGCACGCCGCTCGCCGGCGACGATTTCTCGGTCGTCGACAGCGAGGCCCGGGCGCGCGAGGTGACTTCCTTCCGCCAACGCAAGACCCGCGACGCCCGCGCCGCCGCCGGCGCCCGCGGAACGCTAGAGCAGATGTTCTCTAAGATCGCCGAGGGCACGGCCAAGGAACTCGGCATCGTCGTCAAGACCGACGTACAGGGTTCGCTGGAGGCGATTATCGGCGCGGTCGGCAAGCTGGCGACCAGCGAGGTGGCGGTGCGCGTGTTGCATGGCGCGGTCGGCGGCATCACCGAGGGCGACGTCGTCCTCGCCAAGGCCTCGAACGGCATCATCGTCGGCTTCAACGTACGCGCCAACCCGCAGGCGCGCGAGGCGGCGAAACGCGACGGGGTCGAAATCCGCTATTACTCGATCATCTACGACGTGATCGACGACCTGAAGGCGGCCCTGTCGGGCATGCTGACGCCTACCCTCAAGGAACGCTTCCTCGGCAACGCCGAGATCCGCGAGGTGTTCGAGATCACCAAGGTCGGCAAGGTCGCCGGCTGCCGGGTGACCGAAGGCCTGGTCAAGCGCGGCGCCAAGGTCCGGCTATTGCGCGACAACGTGGTCGTCCACGAAGGCACGCTCAAGACGCTGCGGCGCTTCAAGGACGAAGTGCGCGAGGTCCAGGAGGGCTACGAATGCGGCATGGCGTTCGAGAACTACCAGGACATCAAGGCCGGCGACGTCATCGAATGCTTCGATGTCGAGCAGGTCGCGCGCGCCCTCTAGCCGTCTTTATCGGGCGTCGCCTGCGGCCGGTTCGCACCGCCGGGCAACCTAGCGGATCACTTCCTTGACCTTGCCTGCGAGCTGATCGAGGCTGAACGGCTTGGGCAGGAAGTGGACGTCTTCGGCGCTGTCGAGGCGCTTGCGGAACGATTCCTCGGCGTAGCCGGAAATGCAGATCACCTTCATCTCCGGGCGCTGCTCGCGCACCGTCTTGATCAACGCCGTGCCGTCCATCTGGGGCATGACGATATCGGTGATCAGAAGGTCGATATCCTTGCCCAGCGTCGAGATAAGGTCGAGCGCCGCTTCGCCGCTTTTCGCCTCGACGACCTTGTAACCCTTATTGCGCAACGCCCGGGCGCTGAACAGGCGGACGGCGTCTTCGTCCTCGACCAGCAGCACGGTGCCGGCGCCGGTGGGGTCGCGGCGGCGCTCTTCGGCCGTCGCGGCGGCGGCGGCCTTTCTCTCGCCGTGCCAGCGCGGCAGCAGGATGATGAAGGCCGCGCCCCGGCCGGGGGTCGAATCGACGAACACAAAGCCGCCCGTCTGTTTGACGATGCCGTAAACGGTCGACAGGCCGAGGCCGGTACCCGAACCGATCTCCTTGGTCGAGAAGAATGGCTCGAATATGCGCGACAGGTTTTCGGGCGGAATGCCGACGCCAGTGTCGCTGACCTCGATCTGGACATAATCGCCCGCCGGCATGGTTTCGACGCCGCGCTGCTCGGCCGCGGCCTTGGTGACGTTGGCGGTCCGGATGGTGAGCTGGCCGCCATTCGTCATGGCGTCGCGGGCGTTGACGGCGAGATTGATGATCACCTGCTCGAGCTGGCCCTGGTCGACCTTGACCAGGTTGAGGTCGCGGCCGTGGATCATCTTGAGCTCGATATTGGCGCCGATCAGGCGTCGCAGCAGATGGGCAAGCTCGATCAGCGCATCGGTGATGTCGAGTACTTTCGGCTGCAGGGTCTGCTGGCGGGAAAAAGCAAGAAGCTGGCGCACCAGATTGGCCGCGCGGTTGGCGTTCTGTTTCACCTGCATGATATCGGCGAAGGATGGATCGCCGGGCTGGTGGCGGAGCAGCAAAAGATCGCAAAAACCGATCATCGCGGTCAGCAGGTTGTTGAAATCGTGCGCCACGCCGCCGGCGAGCTGGCCGACAGCCTGCATCTTTTGCGACTGGGCGAACTGGATCTCGAGATTCTTGCGGTCGCTGGTATCGAGGAAGTGAAGAATGAAACCACCGGCCGCTTCCGGCTTCTCGCCGTCGCCGCCGACCGGTTCAAGGCGGCTGACGAACAGCGAGGCGACGATATCGCGGGCAACCCCTTTCAGGCGCACCTCCATCGCCCGCGCCAGCGCGCCGCCGGGGCCGGTATTCTCCGCGCTCCCTTCGGCCGCATGGCGTAGACGCTGGGCCAGCTCGGCGCGCTCGTCTGCTGCGACAAGATCGGTCAGCGCCTGTCCTTCGGCGGCCTCGCGCGACAGTCCAGTCATGCGTTGAAAGGCACGGTTCGATTCGTTAATCCGTCCTTCCGGATCGATGAGAACGATGCCGACCGGTGCTTCCTCGAAGAAGCGTTTGAAGCTCCGCTCGGAGCGCGCCAGGGCGCGCGCCATCTCGCGCTCCGGCCCAAGGTCACGCACCGCCGCCCAGGCGCGCAGGCTGCCGCCCTTGTCGTGAATGATCGACTGGGTGATCGAAACCGAGAATGTTCTTCCGCCGGCTCCCTTGAAGCGAACCTCGCCGGTGCGGTTGCCGCCGTCGCCGCCAAAAGGATCGTAGGCTGCACCGCCGGCGGGTAAATCGTCGGCGATGAACTCGCGCAAACGGGCCGGACTGTCGACCAGCGCCGTCGACGCCGTGCCGAGCCAGTCGGCCAAGGTCTGGTTGGCGAAGAGGAAGCGTCCCGATTCGTCGACCGAATAGAAGCCGAGCGGCGCGTTGTCGAGAAAATCCAGCACCCGCGCCTGCTCGCGGCGGATCACCGCCTCCATTTGCCGTTGGGCGGTAACGTCCTCGATGGTCCAGGACGAAACCCCCGGCGCGCTGGGCAGCGGGCGGACGCGGACCAGCAGGATTTCTTCGCCGCCGTCAGGGTCGCGGGCCGACAGCTCGGCTTCGGCCGGCACGCCGGCCTGCGAAGCCTCGCGCAACTTGTCGAACCGGCCGCGCGCCTCGTCGTCGGCGCACAGGCGGCTCTCGAGCGTGGCGAGGGACACCGGACCGTCGATGGAGAATCGCTGGCGGAAGGCGACGTTGCTCCAGCTCAGCCGCCCGTGATTGTCGACCAGGGCGTGCGGGGACGCGGTTACGTCGTCGAGATGACGCAAAAGCAGAACGTCGGCCTTGTAGCGGGCGGCGAGCGATAACTGAAGGCCAATGACAATGGCGCCGGCGACGATCGGGACGGTGATGGCGAGAACCGGCAGAGAAACGCCCGCGACGGCCAGCCCGGCCGGCGCCAGAAACGCCAATCCTGCGCCAACGGCAATCGCCGTCTCGCGCCCAAACGACTTTTCCATTTTATGCGAGCTTCCGCCGCTCATGACCCAAACTCTAGCACAAGCCGCAATGGGGGCGCATTTTCGTCTCCGCGACGGCCATGCCCGGTCAGGCCTGCGGGCGGCCGGTCCCGCGCCGCAGTTTCATCACGTAGCCGATCACCTCGGCAACCGCCTTGTAATGGTCGGGCGGGACCTCGCGGTCGATATCGACGCTGGCATAGAGGGCGCGGGCGAGCGGCGGATTTTCGACGATCGGTACGTGGTTTTCCTCGGCCAGGGCGCGGATGCGCTGGGCGACCAGGTCGACGCCCTTGGCGACCAGCCTGGGCGCGCCCATCGTCGCCTGGTCGTATAGCAGGGCAACGGCATAATGAGTCGGGTTGGTGATGACGACCGAGGCCTTGGGCACGGCCTGCATCATGCGCCGCCGGGCCCGTTCCTGGCGAATCTGTTTCAGGCGGCCCTTGACCACCGGATCGCCTTCGGATTGCTTGAATTCCTCGCGCAATTCCTGGCGCGACATACGCAGCCCGTGCCGGTGCGAGAGCTTCTGGTAGAGAAGATCGAGCGCGGCAATCGCCGTCATAACGCCGAGAACGCCGCCCATCAGCTTCATGGCCAGCTTGGCAAAGACGGCGATCAGCTGCGGGGGCTCATAATCGACAAAGCGCTCGATGTCGTCGAATTCCGGCCGCACCAGCCACCAGGCGACGCCGCCGACGATGGCGAGCTTGGCCAGACCCTTGGCGAACTCGACCAGCGCCTTGCTCGAGAACATGCGTTTGAGGCCCGTCGCCGGCGATATTTTGTTGAGCTTCGGCTGGATCGACTCGGGCGCAAACATCGGGCCGACCTGGACAATGCCGGCGGCGAGGGCAGCGACAATCAGCACCCCGAACGCTGGCAACAACGCCATGGCGAGGTCGATCAGCAGGCGGATGACCAAGGCTTGCAAGGCACTGAGATCGAGCGCCAGGCTGTGGGGCGCCTCGATAAAAGCGCGTAGCGCTCCCCAGATGCTGCGCAGCATCGCCGGACCGAAGATAAAGGTGACCAGCATGGCGGCGAGAATCATGAACCAGTGATTGATCTCGCGTGAAACCGCGACCTGGCCTTTTTTACGCGCGTCGTCGAGCCGTTTTTGTGTTGGCTCTTCGGTTTTTTGTGCGTCATCGGTTTCTTCGGCCATGGCCTACCGGACGATAAAGAAGGTGGACAGCGTTTCCTCGAAGCCTTCGAGGAATACGCGCATGCCGGTTGCAATGGTGACGGCGAAAATAGTCAGGCCGATCGCGATCTGGAGCGGCATGCTGACGAAGAAGACCTGCATTTGCGGCATCAACCGGGCGAGCAGGCCGAGGGCGAGAAAGAAAATCAGGCCGAAAACCAGGAACGGCGCCGCGATCCGCACGCCGAGCAGGAAGCTCTGGGCGACGACCCGCGCTATTGCATCGGCGAAATCGTCGACCGGCGGCACGCCGCCGGCGGGGAGCATGGCGTAGGATTCGGCCAGCGCCCGCAACATGACGTGGTGAAGATCGGTAGCGAAAATCAGGACGAGGGCGATGATCGTCATCCATGCGCCCATCAGCGCGCCTTGCTGGGTCGACGACGGATCGAAGGCGAAGGCGTTGGCGAGGCTGGTCTGGAAGCCGATGATCATGCCGGCCGTCTGCAGCGTGACGAGGGTGGCGCGGGCGGCGAAGCCGATAAAAAGGCCGGTGCCGATCTCCGCTGCAAGCAATGCGACCAGGCCAACCGACGTCGACGGCAGCCGGGGCAGCGAAGGGGCGATAGTCGGGTAAAGGATGAGGCTGACCCCAAGCGCCAGCAACAGCCGCCAGCGGGGGGCGACATAGGCCTCGCCGAACCCTGGTAAGAGAACGAAGGCGCTGCCGATCCGGGCGAAAACCAGAAACGGCCCGAATATTTCTGCCGGCAGAAGCTGGTCGAACAACCGCCGTCTCCCCTCAGCCGACGCCGGCGATTCGTCCGGCAAGGCCCTGGGTGAAGGCGATCAGCGTCGAGACCATGAAGGGCAGAAACAGCACGAAGACAACGAAAAGCGTGATGATCTTCGGCACGAAGGCAAGCGTCATTTCCTGAATCTGGGTCAGAGCCTGGAATAGCGAGATAATCAGGCCGACGACAAGCGCAGTCAGCATCATCGGCGCGCCGATCTTGAGCATGACGAAGATCGCATCGCGGGCGATCTCGAGAATATCGTTGGGGCCCATGAATTGCGGCTTGCTAGATGGGCATGCGCAAGATGTCGAGATAGGCTTGGACGACCTTGTCGCGCACGGCGACTACCGACTGTAGCGTGACCTCGGCGTTGGCGACGGCGGTGACGACTTGGGTAAGGTCGGCTTTGCCCGCTGCGGCCTGAAGGGTCGCCGTCTCGCCCTGGCGCAGATTTTGGGCCACGGCGGCGGTGGCCTTCTTGACCATGTCGGCGAAATTCGAACCGGGCGCCGAGCGCGCCTCGAGGCCGGCGACGCCGGCGTTTTTGGCGGCGCCGATATAGGCGGCGGCGGCGTTGGCGAACGAAACTGTCATGGAAAAACCCTTTCTGGGCCGAGCGGTCGCCGGCGCGGGCGCGACAAGAGAAGGAGGTTACGCGCGCAGCAATTCAATTGTGCGCGCGATCATGCTTTTGGCGACCTCGATTACGCCGAGATTGGCCTCGTAACTGCGTTGGGCCTGGCGCATATCCATCACCTCGATCATCGGATTGACGTTCGGCACCAGCACGTTGCCGTCAGGGTCCGCAGCCGGATGCTGGGGGTCGAAGCGCTTCTGGAACTCCGACTTGTCGGTATCGATGCGGTCGACCTTGACCCGCTGGACGCCGAGCGTCCGATCGAGCACGTTCTTGAAGCTAATAATCTTGCGCTGATACGGCTTGCCGCCGGGCGCATTGGCCAGCGAATCGGCGTTGGCGATATTCTCGGCGATCGTGCGCAGCCGCGTGGTCTGCGCCTGCATGCCGGAGGCCGAAATCTGCAACAGCTTGCTCAGGTCCATGTGCGAAATCCTCGTGCGCCGTTACGACTGTCCGCCGCCATTGCCCAGCACCATGCGAAAGAGGCCGAGTTGCTTGCGGTAAAGGCTGGTCGTCAGCTGGTAATCGGTTGCGGTGGTCGAGACCTTCATCAGTTCGCTGTCGAGCGAGACGGCGTTCCCCGACAGATTTTTTTCTGCCGTCGCCATTTTTTCGGCGACGGCAGCACCGCCGCGACCGCCACTGCCCACAGAGAGGTGTTGCGGATCGGTCGTCGTCGCCTGCAGACGCGAGCCGCTGCGCCCAATGCCAACGCTGGCCAGCATCGTTTTGAAGTCGAGCGGCTTGAGGTCGCGCGGCGTATAACCCGGCGTATCGACATTAGCGACGTTCTCGGACAGCACTTTCTGGCGCTCGGTCAGCCAGTTCATGCGCTTGGCGAGAAGCGAGAAAAGCGGAAGCTTGCCTAGATCCATCTGGGGTCCATCTGGCCTTTCAAAAAACGGCCGGCGGGCGACGCAGGGCATGGTCGGCGCTGACGTCGTCAATAGGCAGAATTTTCCCTCGGCCGGGTTAACAAGCAATTAAACCCGATTTTATAAAAATTACCGATACGCATGTCCCGAGGCCGGATTTAAACCAATGTTTAAGCATATTCCGTAAAGGTAAAGAGACCCGATCATCGGACCTTGTTCTCGATCGCGTGGAGAAATCGTTCTTGGCTACGACCCATCCGCCCGTTTCACCGCACCCATCCGCGGCGATCGGCGATAAGCTGCTGGCAGCGGCGCTGGCCGACGGGCGTGCGCCGGTTCCGGTCGCCGCTTCGGCAGGCAGCTCTGACCGAAATCCTTTCTTATATCCACCAGTCGCGCGACCGGTGGGTGATTCCGGTCAAGCCGTGACCCCGGTGCAAATTCTAACCGAGATCGATGCGGTGACGGCGACCGTGATCGCCGCCCGCCGATGGATCGATGGCGGCAACATGCTCGATCTTTCCGGTCTCGACAATCGCGTCGACGCATTGTGCCGTGCGACGGCGATACTGACTCCACCCGAGGGCAAGGCGTTTATGCCGGCGCTAGGCGATCTCGCGCAGGCGCTCGACGATCTGGCCGCAAGCCTGCAGAACGCGTCCTCGGGGAAAGGTTCGTAACCGAAATGAGCGATTGGGGACTCTTGCTGCGCTTGATCGTGGCGCTCGCCATCGTATTGGCGCTGATTGCGGCGGCGACCTGGGTCGCCCGCCGGTATGTCGCGGGCGGCGCGCTCGGCGCGCTGGGCGGCAAGCGCCGGCGCCTCGCTATCCTCGAAATGCTAGCGGTCGATTCGCGGTCGCGTCTTCTTCTCGTGCGGCGCGACGACGCCGAGCATCTCTTGCTGGTGGGGCCCGCCGGGGCGCTGCTAGTCGAGACCGGCATCCGTCCGCCGCCGGATTTCGCCGGCGAGCTTGCCGCCGGCGGGGGCAATCCGCCTGCCGCCCGGCCGCCGCAAGGAACCGCATGATGACCTGCGCGCGCATTATCCGCTGTCTCGCGCTCGCGGCCGTTCTGGCGGCTGTATCGGCGCTGCCCGCGGCGGCGCAAAGTTTTACCCTCGACCTCGGCGAAGGCAACACGAATAGCGGACGCGTCGTCCAGCTTCTCGTCCTGCTCACGGTTCTGAGCTTGGCGCCATCGATCCTGATCATGGTGACGTCGTTCACCCGCATCGTTGTCGTGCTGTCGTTCCTGCGTTCGGCCCTCGGCCTGCAGCAGACGCCGCCCAACGCCGTGCTGATCAGCCTCGCCCTTTTTCTCACCGCCTTCGTCATGGCGCCGACGGTTGAGACCTCCTATCGCGAAGGCATCGCGCCGCTGCTCGAAAACCGCATCAGCGAGGGCGAAGCGCTGGAACGCACGGCGCGGCCCCTGCATGCGTTCATGATCAAGCACGTCCGCGAGCAGGATCTGAAGCTGTTCGTCGACATGAGCAACGGCCCCTTGCCGGCGACGACGGCCGATACGCCGCTGCGCGTTCTCATCCCCGCGTTCATGATCAGCGAGCTGCGCCGCGCCTTCGAGATCGGCTTCCTGCTCTTCGTGCCGTTCCTGATCATCGACATGGTGGTCGCCTCGGTGCTGATGTCGATGGGCATGATGATGCTGCCGCCGGTGATGATCTCGCTGCCGTTCAAGCTGATCTTCTTCGTGCTCGTCGACGGCTGGTATCTCGTCGCCGGCTCGCTGGTGCAAAGCTACGGCGGCGGATAGCCGCACGCCCCGGCGCATCCCGGCTCTGCCTGTCGACAGGCAGGCGAAGCTGGGCTACAAGCCCGGTTGTCATGGCGCGCAAGAGATCGACATCCAAGGGACCTCGCGGTTCCAGCCAGCGCCAGCTGCGCGTGGGCGAGGAAATCCGTCACGCCATCGTCGAAATCCTTTTTCGCGGGCATCTGCGCGATCCTGACCTGCAGGGCATTTCGATCACGGTGAGCGAGGTGCGGGCGAGCCCCGATCTCAAGCACGCCACCGCCTATATCATGCCGCTCGCCGGCGGCGACGCCGAAGTGGTGCTCAAGGCCCTGGTTCGGGCGCGGGCCTATTTGCGCACCGAGGTGGCGCGGGCGGTGCGCCTGCGCTTCGCGCCCGAGCTGCATTTCGCCCTCGACACCTCGTTCGATTATGCGACCCGGATCGACGCCGCCTTGCGCCGGCCCGAGGTGCAGCGCGATCTGACCGGCGGCCCCGACGACGATCCGGATGAGAAAGCCTAAAGGGGACAAGGTCGACGGCTGGCTCATTCTCGACAAGCCGGCCGGCCTGACCTCGGCGCAGGCGGTCGGGCGCGTGCGGCGGCTGTTCAATGCCGCCAAGGCCGGGCATGCCGGCACGCTCGATCCGCTTGCCACCGGCGTGCTGCCGATCGCGCTCGGCGAGGCGACCAAGACCATGCCGTATATGGTCGAAGGGACCAAGACCTACCGCTTTACCGTAGCGTGGGGCGAGCGGCGCACGACCGACGATGCCGAAGGCGCGGTGACCGAAACCTCGGCCGTGCGCCCGGATACCGCCCAGATCGAGGCGGCCCTGCCCGGGTTTCGCGGCGATATCGCCCAGGTGCCACCGGTCTATTCGGCGATCAAGCTCGCCGGCCGGCCCGCCTATGCGCGGGCGCGGGCGGGCGAGGCGGTGACGCTTGCCCCCCGGACCATCCGCATCGATCGGTTGGCGCTGGTCAACATACCCGATCGCAATCATGCCGAGTTCATCGCCGAATGCGGAAAAGGAACATATATCAGGGGGTTAACCAGGGATATCGCGCTCGCCCTCGGCACCGTCGGTTATGTCGCTGCCTTGCGGCGGCTGGCGGTCGGCCGGTTCACCGAAAACGACGCGATTCCGCTGGATAAACTTGAGGGGCTGGGGCATATTCCCGCGCGCTTGGCGTATCTGCGCCCGGTCGAGACCGCGCTGGACGACATCCCGGCGCTGGCCGTGACCGAAGCCGATGCCCTTCGCCTCAGGCAGGGGCAGGCGGTGCAGATACCCCGCGCAGCGGACAGTTCCGTCGCTGGGCCCATATCCGGGCAAGAAGGGGTTCGCGCGTGGCGACCCGGGCAGGTGGTTTACGCCACCCTCGCCGATCGCCCCGTTGCTATCGCCCGTCTCGACGGCGACAACCGCCAGGACATGATCCTGCGGCCGTTGCGCGTTCTTAACCTCTAGCCATGCCCGGTCGACCGGGCGAAAAGGAGCCCCGATGTCGATCGCAGCCGAACGCAAGACGGAGCTGATCACGCAATTCGCGACCAAGACCGGCGATACGGGATCGCCCGAAGTGCAGGTCGCCATCCTGTCCGAGCGGATCAAGAACCTGACGGGTCATCTCGGCACCCATAACAAGGATTTCCACTCCCGGCGCGGCCTTCTGATGATGGTCGGTCAACGCCGCCGGTTGCTTGAATACCTGAAGCGCGTCGATGCCAAGCGTTACGAGACGCTCATCGACCGGCTCGATCTCAGGCGCTGAACGTCCCCCGCCTGGTCCACATCCAACCCATGCCCCGCGTCCGCCGCGACCCGTCACCAGCCCGGCTTTTCCGCCGGGTTGCCGTGCCGGGTTTCGCCGGCGGTCGTTCTATTCGTTTCGTCGCGCGGATCGGAGATGACAACCGCGCGCACGTTTTTCAATCGATGGCCGGCGACAACGTACCGCCGGCCGTTCCAGACCTCCGATCGGCTTTCGGTCATTGTCGCTGGCAGTCCAGAGACTGTAGAGGCGCTGGCTCGAGGATCCGCCATCCGGGCGTATCCGCCAGGCGCCGCCGCCGCCCATCCATCCGGGATCCCCATGCGGGGCTTGGGGCGGTGACGTACGTGGAAGGAAGGTAAATTCTATGTTCAATGTCGTTCGCAAGGAAATCATGTGGGGCGGGCGCAAGCTCGTTCTCGAAACCGGCCGCTTCGCCCGTCAGGCCGACGGCGCGGTCGTCGTCAGCTACGGCGATACGGTGGTGCTGTGCACCGCGGTCGCGGCACGGTCGGCGAAATCGGGGATCGATTTTTTCCCCCTCACGGTCAACTACCAGGAAAAGACATTCGCCGCCGGCAAGATTCCGGGCGGCTTCTTCAAGCGCGAGGGCCGGCCGAGCGAGAAGGAAACGCTGGTGTCGCGGTTGATCGACCGTCCGATCCGGCCGCTTTTCACCGACGGGTTCCGCAACGAAACCCAGGTCATCGCCACCGTGCTGTCGCATGACCTCGAAAACGATCCCGATATCGTCGCCTTGATCGGCGCGTCGGCGGCGCTCACCATCTCGGGCATTCCGTTTCTCGGCCCGATCGGGGCGGCGCGCGTCGGCTATATCGACGGCCAGTACAAGCTCAATCCGCAAGTCGATGAAATGCCCCTGTCGGCGCTCGACCTCATCGTCGCCGGCACGCAGGAAGGCGTGCTGATGGTCGAATCGGAGGCCAAGGAGCTGTCCGAAGAGATCATGCTCGGCGCCGTCACCTTCGGGCATCGCGAATTCCAGCCGGTGATCCAGGCGATCATCGATCTCGCCGAGCGTTCGGCCAAGGAACCGTGGCCAATGCCGAAGGTTCCGGCCGAGGTTGCGGCGGTCCGGGAAAAGCTGCGGGCGATCGAATCCGATCTGCGCGCCGCCTATACCGAGACGGTGAAGCAGGCTCGCTATGCCAAGATCGACGAGGCGAAGAAAAAGGCGATGGCGCTGGTCGCGGCCGAGCCGGCCGAGGCTGCGGTGGCGCCGGGCGTGTTCAAGGATATCGAAAGCGAGATCGTGCGCGGCAATATCCTGTCCACCGGCAAGCGCATCGACGGACGCGACACCAAGACGGTGCGGCCGATCCGCTGCGAAGTGGGCGTGCTGCCGCGCACGCATGGCTCGGCCCTGTTCACCCGCGGCGAGACGCAGGCGCTCGCCGTCGCCACCCTCGGCACCGGCGAGGACGAGCAGATCATCGACGCGCTCGAAGGCGAATTCCGCGAGCACTTCATGCTCCACTACAACTTCCCTCCCTATTCGGTGGGCGAAGCGAAGCGCATGGGCTCGCCCGGCCGGCGCGAAATCGGCCACGGCAAGCTCGCCTGGCGCGCCATCCGGCCGCTTCTGCCGCCGAAGGACAAGTTCCCGTACACGATCCGCGTCGTGTCCGAGATCACCGAATCGAACGGCTCGTCGTCGATGGCGACGGTGTGCGGCTCCTCGCTCGCCCTTATGGACGCCGGCGTGCCGCTCATCCGGCCGGTTGCCGGCATCGCCATGGGCCTGATCAAGGAGAAGGAGGGGGTCGCGGTTCTCTCCGACATCCTTGGCGACGAGGACCATCTCGGCGACATGGACTTCAAGGTCGCCGGCACCGAGACCGGCGTGACCTCGCTGCAGATGGACCTCAAGATCACCTCGATCAACGAGGCGATCATGAAGCAGGCCCTCGCCCAGGCGAAGGACGGCCGGCTGCATATTCTCGGCGAGATGGCCAAGGGCATCGACAGCGCCCGCCAGGAAGTCAGCAAGAACGCGCCGCGCATCACCACAATGACCATTCCGAAGGACAAGATCCGCGAAGTGATCGGCACCGGCGGCAAGGTGATCCGCGAGATTTGCGAGGTAACCGGGGCCAAGATCGACATCGAGGACGATGGCACGATCAAGGTCGCGGCGGTCGACGCCGACGCCGGCAAGGCGGCGATCGACTGGATCCGCAACATCGTCGCCGAGCCCGAGGTCGGCATGATCTATAACGGCAAGGTGGTGAAGATCATGGATTTCGGGGCCTTCGTAAACTTCATGGGCAGCCGCGACGGCCTGGTCCACATCTCCGAACTGGCGCCGCGCCGGGTCGAAAAGACCGCCGATGTGGTCAAGGTCGGCGACGTGGTCAAGGTCAAGCTGCTCGGCTTCGACGATCGCGGCAAGGTCAAGCTGTCGATGAAGCGCGTCGACCAGGAGACCGGAGCCGATATTTCGGACCAGTCCGAAAAACAGCGTAGCGCCGTCTAGGCCAAGAAAACGGCGTCGCGCCCTCGCCTCTCCGGAACGGCTGCGGCCGTTCCGGAGCGGGCCGGCGGCGGGCGAAAACACGGTACGGATGATGTCCCTTCCTTTCTTGCCGCGAATCATCGGCCATCGCGGCGCCAAGGCGAGCGCGCCTGAAAACACCCTGGCATCGATCCGCCAGGCCAAGACCGAAGGGGCCGGTTGGGTCGAATTCGACGTCAAGCTGACCGCCGATGGCGAAGCGGTGCTGATCCACGACGAGACGCTGGATCGCACGACCGACGGCTGCGGCAAGGTGCGCGAGCGCACGCTGGCCGACATCCGGGCGCTTGACGCTGGCGGCTGGTTTTCGCCGCGCTTTGCCGGCGAGCGGGTGCCGACGCTGGCCGAAGCGCTGGCGCTGATGGCCGAACTCGGCCTCGGGTTCAATCTTGAAATCAAACCATGCCCGGGCCGCGAGGCGGAAACCGCGCGGGTCGCGGTGGCGGCCATCGCCCGCTACTGGCCGGCGTCGCTGCCGGCCCCGATTGTCTCCAGCTTCCAGATCGAGGCGCTGCGCGCGGCCCGCGATGCGGCCCCGCATGTCATGCGCGGCTATATCGTTGAGAAACTGTCGGCCAACTGGCGGACCGAGGCGGAAAGCCTCGGCTGCCGCTCTATTCACCCCAGCTGGCGCGGGCTCGACGAAGCGACGGCGCGCGCCATCAAGACGGCCGGGCTCGCCCTGCTCGTCTGGACGGTCAACAAGCCCGACGTGGCGCGCCGGCTGCTCGACTGGGGGGCCGATTCGCTGATCACCGACGCCCCGGCGGCGCTGGCCGGAGAGCTGGCCACGAAATGACCGGTTATCTCGCTTTTTCAGGTCGATGCGACGCTTCCGGGCGTTTTCGCCGATTGTCGGGAAGGCGAGAACGAGTCTTATCTGGCGGGCGAATATCCTATATATTAGGACAATTGGACGCGTGCCGGCGGCGGGATCGGGCGATCTCCGCGACGCATCGCGACTGGCGGCGCCTGCGACATGGCGGCGAGCCGCCGGGCGGCGCCGGCGTTTTCACCCCCGCATGCAGGAGTAGGGTTCTCAGGTGAAAGCATTGAATTCGATTGTCATTTCCGGCCGTGAGGTCCTTCCGGTGATCGAAGGCGGAAAGGGCATTTCGGTGTCGAATGGCGAAAGCTCGGGCGCGTGGGCGGCGTCGGGCGGCGTGGGAACGTTCTCGGGCGTCAACGCCGATGCGCGCGACATCAACGGCAACATCATTCCGATGATCTATCGCGGCACGACGCGGCGCGAGCGCCACGAGGAACTGATCGCCTTTTCGGTGCGCGGCGCGATCACCCAGGCGCGGGTCGCCCACGAGATGGCCGGCGGCGGCGGGCGCATCCACATGAACATCCTGTGGGAGATGGCTGGGGCGGAGCGCATTCTTTTCAGCGTGCTCGAAGGGGCGAAAGGGCTGATCCACGGCGTCACCTGCGGCGCCGGCATGCCTTATCGCATCGCCGAGATTTGCGCGCGCTACAACGTCTATTACTACCCGATCATCTCCTCGGCGCGCGCCTTCCGGGCCCTGTGGAAGCGCGCCTATCACAAGTTCCGCGATCTCCTCGGCGCGGTCGTCTACGAGGACCCCTGGCTCGCCGGCGGCCATAATGGCCTGTCGAACGCCGAAGACCCGACCAAGCCGGAGCCGCCATTGCCGCGGATCGTCGAATTGCGCCGGCAGATGAACGAATTCGGCCTGCAGCAAACGCCGATCGTGATGGCCGGCGGCGTGTGGTTCCTGCGCGAATGGGCCGATTTTATCGACAATCCCGATGTCGGTCCGGTCGCCTTCCAGTTCGGCACGCGCCCGCTCCTGACCCGCGAAAGCCCGATTTCGGAGATCTGGAAGAAGCGGCTGCTGACTCTCCAGCCCGGCGACGTGCTGCTGCATCGATTTTCGCCGACCGGGTTTTATTCCTCGGCGGTGATCAATCCGTTCCTCACCGAACTCAACGAACGTTCGCGCCACCAGGTCGCTTATTCGACCACGCCGGTGGGCGAGCTCGACACGCCCTTCCCGGTCGGTGCGCGCGGCCGGCTTGTCTATCTGACCGCCGCCGACAAGGCCAAGGCCGAAGGCTGGGTGGCGCAAGGCTTTACCGAGGCGATGCGCACGCCCGATTCGACGCTGATCTTCGTTGCCCCCGAAAAAGAAGCCGAAATCCGCACCGATCAGATCAACTGCATGGGCTGCCTGTCGTCCTGCCTGTTCTCCAACTGGGCGCAAAACGAGGAGGGGTCGACCGGCAAGAAAGCCGATCCTCGCTCGTTCTGCATCCAGAAGACGCTTCAGGACATTGCCCATGAGGGCGACGTCGACACGCAGCTGATGTTCGCCGGCCACAACGCCTATCGCTTCGCCCAAGACCCGTTCTATTCGAACGGGTTCGTGCCGACGGTCAAACAGCTTGTCCGGCGGATTGCGACCGGCGACTGACGCCTTTGGGTCTTTAGATCAATTGTATTTATTCTAAGAACGGCTACAGGCGGCCGTAATTATGTCTTTATTTTTATCTCCCTGTGTTCTATATTGAATCGGAGATGACTCAGATTCGCCCCTTCACCCAAGCCATTGACCGCCTGAAGACGGTGCATCTGCGCCCGACCCGGCAGCGGCTCGGGCTGGTCCGCCTGCTGTTCGAGGGCGGGAACCGCCACGTAACGGCCGAACAGCTGCATGCCGAGGCGCAAGCCGCCCAGATCCGCGTGTCGCTGGCCACGGTCTATAACACCCTCAACCAGTTCACCGCCGCCGGGCTCTTGCGCGAGGTTACGGTCGAAGCGGGGCGTTCGTATTTCGATACCAACGTTTCCGATCACCATCATTTCTTTCACGAAGATAGCGGCCGCCTGCAGGACATTCCCAGCGATCAGGTGCAGGTGAAAGACGTTCCGCCGCCCCCGCCGGGGACCGCCATTGCGCGCGTCGATATCGTCGTTCGTCTTAAATCCCAAGAAAAATAATAGTCTATTTTCCGTCCAATAAAAAATTTATTGGAACTGTTCTAGACTATTGACTCGCCCCCTCCATCGCCATATACCGGTATGCAGGGACGACGTGGAAACGATCGCTTGCCGAT
>JACQAF010000099.1 GCA_016195145.1 Rhodospirillales bacterium | reverse complement strand
GCCCGATCACCATGGCCGATCTGTACCATTTCATGCCGATCGGCCCGCAGATCGCCAAGGGCAAGATCAAAGGCGCACAGCTCAAGAACCAGATCGAGGCCGCCGCCAACGGCTCGCTCGATCCGCACGTCGCCAACTGGACCGGCGGCTGGCTGTTCAATTTCAGCGGCGTGACCATGGACGTCGATCCCTATAAGCCGCAGGGCCAGCGGGCGTCGAACATCATGGTCAACGGCCAGCCGCTCGATCCGGCAGCGACCTATACCTACGCCTCGTACTGGTATGCGGCCGATCCCGAGCTGATCAACGTCGTGCCGGCGACCGATATCGAGGTGGTCAAGGACAGCGACGGCGGCGCGCTCGACGGAACCGAGGTGGTCGCGCGCTACCTTCAGTCGTTGCCGGACCGGACCGCCAACACCGCGCTCAATCGCAACAAGCTGCTGACTCCCCTGCCCGGCAAGACGTTCGGGTTCGGCGAGGTTCAGCCGCTGCGCGGCGTGGCGCGCTGAACGCGGCTGACAGCCCCGCATAAACCGCCGGGGGCAGACAGGGATATCCCTGTCTGCTCCTTCGCGCGTGCGCGGCCGGCGGCGATCCATTACCCTCGCCGCCATGATTCAAGTCACCAGGACCATCGCCATTGACGAACGCGAGATCGAGGAGCGGTTCATTCGCGCCTCGGGGCCGGGCGGCCAGAACGTCAACAAGGTCGCGACGGCGGTCCAGATCCGCTTCGATGTTCGTCGTTCGCCGAGTTTGCCGGCCGAGGTGCGCGCCCGGCTGGAACAACTCGCCGGCCGGCGGCTGACCCGCGAGGGCGTATTGCTCCTCACCGCCCAACGGCACCGCACGCAAGAGCGCAATCGCCAAGAGGCATTGGCGCGGCTGATCGATCTGGTGCGCCGCGCCGCTATCCCGCCGATCCCGCGCCGGCCGACCCGGCCGACTGCCGGTGCAAAACGACGCCGGTTGAAGGCGAAGGGGCATCGCGCGATCCTGAAACGCCTGCGCCGCGACAGACCGACCGATGATTGACAGGCCAGCCCGGTTAGCCTACTAGCCCTGCGCGTGTTCTTGGCTATCGGCCCTGCCGCTTCACGGGGAATTTTGCGCTGGCGCGGGTCATGAAAATCGCCGTCCTCGGCGCGACGTCGGATACCGGGCGGCAGATTGTCGCCCGGCTATGCGAGCGCGGCCACGATGTAACGGCGCTAGGCCGCAACGCGGCGAAGCTTGCAACGCTCGATCCGCGCGCCCAGACGCGCGCCGTGCGCATCGAGGATACGCCAGCGCTTACGGCAGCGCTCGCCGGGGCCGCGACCGTCGCAAGCCTCGCGCCCGCCGCCCGCATCCCGGCTGTAATCGCCGCCTTGCCGGAAAGCTGCCGGCGCGTCGTCCTCGTCGGCAGTTTACGCCGGTTCACCAGCCTTGCCGATCCTGTCGCCGATATTGTGCGCGCCGGCGAGGCGGCATTTCTTGCCTCGGAGCGAGCGGGGATCGTCCTGCACCCTTCGTTGATCTACGGTGCGGCCAACGACCGCAATGTCGGCCGCATTCTTGGCGTCCTCGCCCGCTTTCCGCGCTGGCTGCCGATCCTATTTCCCTTGCCCGGCGGCGGGCGGCATACGATTCAGCCGGTCTTTATCGATGATGTCGCCGCGGCGTTCGTCGCAGCGATCGAGAATCCTACCGCCGACGGACCGCCGATCGCTATTGTCGGCCCGGAGCCCATCGCCTATCGCGACATGGTCCGCGCCTGTGCCGCCGCACTTGGACGGCGGATCGTCATCGTGCCGGTGCCGGTCGCCGTTCTCGTTTTTACCGCCAGCACACTCATCCGCCTCGGCCTTCGTCTGCCGTTCGACGTTGGCGCGTTCGCCCGGATGAAGGAAAGCAAAAATTTCGATGCGGGCGATATGCAGGAGCGATTAAATATTTATCCGCGTTCCTTCGCCCAAGGACTTGCGCTCAAGATCGCCCGCGAAGGCTGGCGATAGATCGCTATCCCGCCGACATCGCCGCACGGGGGCGCTTCGTCTTGAATGGATCGAAGCGTTTATCCCCGTCGACGATACCGGAATGCCCGGTTAGGCGCGGGGCTTATTCCAGGGGCAATTGGCCTTGCTGGCAGTGTGCTCATCAAATTGCCCGGCCTTGTTCGGATACTCGTAATACACGACCGATCCGTCGGGCATGCACAGCGGATCGAAGAACGAACCGCCCGGCTCCGTCCGGCCGCCGGCGCAGCCAGCGAGGAAAAGCACGCCGGCCAATCCTGCGATCAAGGTAACTTTCTGCATGGAGACCTCCTTTCGATTGGCCGCTTAGGGTCGCGGAGGTGCCAAGACATCTACATCTCGTTCGACTGCGTCAGAATCGACACTCCTGTTGTTCCAGATAGTCGCGGCCCTAACCATCTGGGCGCCTAGTTTACCCCGAGAGGCGCGGATTACCAAACGACGCGCCGGGCGCGATTCGACCGGCCGTCATGCTAGGTTGGCCATCGCCACGCGCGAATTCGCCAGCAGCGGAGAACATCGCATGAAACCAATACCTTCGGGCGTCAAGGGGTCTTTCACCCTGGTCGTCAAACCCGAACATCTCGCCAACCGGTTCAAGGACGCCATGCTGCCGCCGGTGCTGGCGACGCCGATGATGATCATGATCATGGAAAACGCCGCGCTCAACGCACTCAAGCCCTATCTCGACGCAGGCGAGAGCGCGGTCGGCACGCGCGTCGACGTGCGCCATCTGACGGCGACGCCGACCGGTCGGCGCGTGACCGGCGCGGCCGAGGTCACCAAGGTTGACGGCCGGCGGATCGAGTTTTTCGTTCGCGCGCACGACGGCACCGCCGAAATCGGCGTCGGCACCCACGAGCGGATGATCATCGACATGGCCAAATTCGCCGCGCGGCTGGAATTGCCGGGCGATTAAGCGCCAGTCCCGACCGACGCGATCGCCATCTAACACATGGCAGCAGTCCCCGTCGCCGGCGGCCGGCGCACGGCCCTTGACTCGGAGGCGTTTCGCGTTGTATTTAACCAGAAGGTTACTTAACCAAAAAGTTCCATAGATGCCGGCCAATCGCCTTAATGCCACCTTCGCGGCCCTCGCCGACCCCACGCGCCGCGCGATACTGGCGCGGCTCGCCATGGGCGAAGCCTCGGTGAGCGAACTGGCCAAGCCCTTCGCCATCAGCGGCCCGGCCATCTCCAAGCATCTCAAGGTGCTGGAACGCGCCGGCCTGATCGCGCGCGGGCGCGAGGCGCAATGGCGGCCCTGCCGGCTGGAGCCGGCGGCGTTCAAGGCCGTCGATAAATGGCTCGAAGGCTACCGCCGCCTGTGGGACGCGCGATTCGATCGCCTGGATAATTATCTCCGCCACATGCAATCGAAGGAGAAGAAACATGGCCGCAAGAAATAACGCCGCCCCGGCCGCGGCGACGCCGGCGGACCGCGAGCTTGTCTTCGCCCGCGTGTTCGACGCGCCGCGCGCGCTTGTCTTCGCCGCGTGGACCGATCCCAAACACCTCGCGCAATGGTGGGGGCCGGACGGCTTCACGACCACGACCCGTTCGATCGACATGCGGCCGGGCGGCGTCTGGCGGTTCGTCATGCACGGCCCCGACGGCCGCGATTACGAAAACCGCATCGTCTTCGACGAGATCGCCAGGCCAGAACGGCTGGTTTACAGCCATGGCGGGGGCGAAGACGCCGAGCCCGTGCAGTTTCAGGTGACGGTCGTTTTCGAGGATATCGGCGGTAAGACCAGGCTGACCATGCGGATGCTCTTTCCATCGGCTGCGGAGCGCAAGCGGGTGGTCGAGACCTACGGCGCCGACGAGGGCGCTAGGCAGCATCTGCAACGCCTCGCCGCGCATCTGGCGACGATGGGTTGACCGGCGATTCGTCGATCGTGACAAGGGGGAGAAACATGGACGGAAACAAAACCAGGCCCGCCGCCGCGAACGCCGTCGGGCGGGAATTCGTCATCGAGCGCGTGTTCGACGCGCCGCGCGCGCTGGTGTGGAAGGCGCATACCGAATGCGCGCACCTGAAGCATTGGTGGGGGCCGAAAGGCGCCGTCATGCGCGTCTGCAATATCGATTTCCGCCCGGGCGGCATCTTTCATTATTGCTTGCGAACGTCCGACGGCCACGACATGTGGGGCAAGATCATGTATCGCGAGATCGCGGCGCCGGAACGGCTGGTTTTCGTCGTTTCGTTCTCCGACGAACAGGGCGGCGTCACCCGCCACCCGATGAGCCCAAGCTGGCCGATCGAAACACTATCGACCATGATCTTTGCCGAGCGTGACGGCAAGACGACGCTCGCCGTGCGCTGGGCCCCGCACAACGCGACGGAGCAGGAACGCAAGGCCTTCGACGCCGGGCACAGCAGCATGACCCAGGGCTGGACTGGGACCTTCGACCAGCTTGCGGCCTATCTGGCAATGATCGATTGACATCGTCGGGGATTGACAGGGTTTTGTTTTATATATAACCAATCAGTTATGGAACAATTCGGTTACGCGCAGCAACCTCAAAACCTCGACGCGGTCTTCGCCGCGCTCGCCGATCCGACGCGGCGGGCGATCCTCTCGCGGCTGGCGATGGGCGAGGCATCGGTAAACGAGATTGCCGCGCCGTTTGAAATGAGCCAGCCGGCGGTATCGAAGCATCTGAAAGTGCTGGAACGGGCGGGGCTGATCGAGCGGGATGTCGACCAACAGCGCAGGCCGGCGCGGCTGAAGGCCGAGCCGATGGCGGCGGCGGTCCGTTGGCTCATCGCATTCAGACAGTTCTGGTCATCGAGTTTCGATCAACTCGACGGCCTGTTGGAAGAATTGAAAAAGGCCGAGGCGAAGGGAGTCAAGAATGACTGATTTGCCGACTTATGTGCTGGAGCGGGTATTCGATGCGCCGCGCGAGCTGGTGTGGAAGGCGTGGACCGATCCGAAGCTGTTGCCGCGCTGGTACGGGCCGCGGGTGGAAACGATCGTCCATCGCCTTGAGCTGAAGCCCGGCGGATTGTGGCTCGTCGAAATGCGCTGGGGCGGCAATTCCCACTATCAGCGGGTCGAATACACCGAAGTGACCCGGCCAGAGCGGCTGGTCTGGTTGCACTCCTCGTCGGATGCGGAGTGGAATATCATCGCCTCGCCGATGATGGCGAACTGGCCGCGCGTGCTGCTGACGACGGTGACGTTCGAGGAAGACGGCGATCGGACCCGGACGCGCCTGACCTGGGCGCCGCATGCGGCGAACGAGGCCGAGATCGCCTGTTTTGCCGCCGCGCTGAGCGGCATGGACAAGGGCTGGGCCGCCGGCATGAAGCTGCTCGCGGAGCTGCTGGCGGAATTGCAGGCCTGAGCCGGTCGCCGGCCGGTCGCGGCCGGCCTAGCCGCATTGCGGCAGGTAACGACTTATCGAACCGTGCTGAATCTCTCGTGCCGCATCGGATCCGCAACCTGCCGCTCAATTCCAAGGATTGCGCCTCCGCATTTGAGGACGGCGCGAAACTGGCCCTCAGGGGTGGGGAAGACGATAGAAGGTCTTTTCATCGCCCTGCGCAGAAACTTCCAGCCGGTGCGCGGCCTATGCGTCGGCGTGCGCGACGCCATCGAGGAGTGATCTCGATGGTCCTTGAATCGTAACCTGAACAGTTGCGTCTTGGGACACAGGCACGCGGCGGCGCGCATAGTGCTCGCATGCCTGTTTGAAACGCCTCGCGCCGAGAAACACGAGTGAAATAGCGGCGGTTAGGCCGGAGCGGAACAGCGACAGGAAAAACGATTCATCGGTCCCCCGCATATGGCATTCGTGTGGAATCGCTCGTATATTTATGATCGGGCGATTGCGATCACGGCTTTTGCATGTCGCTCTGCGCTAGCGTCGGCGCAAAACCGTATGGAGCGCTAGCGTCGGCGCAAAACCGTATGGACGGTTTTTATCCGCACAGGCGAACAGAGGGAAACCTTGAAAGGACTCTCATGACCGGGCAAATGAGCCTTCGCCGCGAGGCGGCGCATTTTCAGGCGCCGATCCTGCGCAAGAGCCTGTCCCAGATCGCCACGTCGTTCGGCGGTTTCTTCGTCACCTGCGCCGCGATGTACGCCGTTATCGATGTGTCCTACTGGATGGCGCTTGCGCTGGCGCCGCTTGCCGCCGGCTTCCTCGTGCGCATCTTCATCATTCAGCATGATTGCGGGCATCTCGCCTTCTTCCGCTCGCACCGCGCCAACGACATTGTCGGCTTCGCGTGCAGCCTGTTGACGCTGGCGCCCTATTCCTCGTGGCGCCGGCAGCATGCGGGGCATCATAGCATCTGGAACGATCTCGACCGCCGGCAGAGCGGCGCCGATATCTATTCTTCCTGCCTGACCGTCGCCGAATATCGGGCGCTCGGCCCCGGAGCGCGCCGGTGGTACCGCATCACGCGCCATCCGCTGGTTTCCAACCTCCTGCTGCCGCCGCTGATTTTCACCGTGCTCTATCGCCTGCCGTTCGACATGCCGAAATCGTGGAAGCAGGAGCGGCGCGTGGTCCACCTGACTACCTTTGCGCTTGTCGCGCTCCTGGGCGGCCTCGGCCTGTTGCTGGGCTACGAGCGCATCGCCGCCGTACAACTGCCGGTATTGCTCGCTGCGACGATCATTGGCGTCTGGCTGTTCTCGGTGCAGCATCGCGGCGAAAAAACGCGATGGGCCCGCCACGATGCGTGGACCCCAGTCTCGGCGGCCATACAGGGCTCGACCTATCTGCGCCTGCCGCGCGTCTTGCAATGGTTTACCGGCAATATCGGTTTCCATCACGTGCATCACCTCAACCCGCGCGTACCGAACTACCGGCTTCGGGAATGCCACGAGGCGATCGCGGCCCTTCGCCGCGTTCCGGCCCTCTCCTTTCGGGCAGGGCTAAGGGCGCTACGTTTCACGCTGTGGGACGAGGATCGCGACCGGATGGTGACATTCGGCGACCTCGACCGCAGAGCAGTATCCTAAGATTTTTGCGCCGACGCATAGCGGTCGATGGCGGTTGAAAAATCCGATCGCCGGGCCGGCCGTCGCCGGTCGGGCGATTGGCTGCGGACCAGGTCCTCTCAGCGGCGGGTAAACTCGCCAAGCAGTCGGAGACTCTGCGTCATGAGGTTAACGCCTTCAGAAGCAATATCCGGACCGCCTGACACTCGGCGCCCCAGCGGCTCGCGCCTGCTCTGGATATTTTTTGACATCGCGCCGGATCGCTTTCTCTGGCGTAACGAAAGCGCCGGCGACGGCGCGGCGTGGAACGTAACGCAGGATTTAACCGCCATCCGGCGAAGCTGATATCGTCGCGCGATTACGGATTGCAAAATGCGCCCGCCGAGCGGCGGGGCAATGGCGACTCTTGGTGTTATTGGGCTGGAAACTATAGCGAGAAGGTCATGGGCTGAGCATCAGGCAGGGCCCTTCGGAGAACTACCCGAAAAACTGGCTCTCCTGCTTGCGAGCACGATAGGCGAAGGTCTCCCAATTTAGCGGGCGCATGATTTTCGTATACCCGATGAGGGGTAAATCTCTACTATGTTGAATTATTCAACGTCACGCGCAGTCAGTTTCTGTAAGGAGATATTTGGGAGATTAATACTGGAGATTTCAAATGCACTTTTCAGAAGAGCAAATTAAGAAAATCGGAAATGAGCTTTCAACAATCGAAGAAAAATACACCGGTCTCCTGATCGCGTATGGATCTCGGAATTACACAAATAAGCGGGCGCACGAATACGCAGTTCACGGATTCTCGCGGCGATTGGCAACGCTCAAGCGGTGCATCGTAAGGGTTTTCGAAATACTGCCACCTGATCGTATCGATCCTCCAGCGCCGGAGGATTGTGTCGATGCTGCAATTTACATCCAAGCCTTCGTTTTTAATGTCTTCGGCTGTACAGACAATCTGGCATGGATATGGGTGCAGGAAAAAAATCTAACAAAAACCGACGGGCGACCCATTCCCAATAGCCAGGTCGGTCTCCGCAAAGATAACTCCGATGTTCGTCAATCTTTCTCGCCGGATTTTCAACGGTATTTGACGGGTCTAGATTCATGGTTTGAGAATCTAGAGAATTTTCGCCATGCGCTGGCCCATCGAATTCCACTGTATATCGTGCCCAAAATGCTCTAGTCCGAGGACAAAATAGCGCATAGCCGACTCGGTGAACTCATGGTTAAAGCTATAATGCAAAGCGATTTTACAGAATATCATCGCTTGCTGGATGAGCAGATGGCCCTCGGCAAATTCACACCGATAATGACGCACTCTTTCGAAGAACAAGCAGAGCTTATCGTCTTTCATGCCCAGCTCTTAACTGACTTCAACACGGTTCATGGACTCGGAAATAAATTTCTCCAAGAACTTGGTCATTAGTTCGAACGTCCCCCTGAGACAACCGATAAATACCCGGCGAGAACGCCACCGTGCGCGGCGCATCGGCGCATAATCCTTGCCAGCCGCGCCGATGCGGGGGACGATGGCTCCCGGACGCATGACCGGATTGACCAACGCCGATATTTTCGTCATCGCGCTCTATCTCGGCGCGACCTTCGGCTTCGCCCTGTGGGCGGCGCGGGCCGGCACGCGCGACGCCGCCGGATACTTCCTCGCCGGCCGCGCCCTGCCCTGGTACCTGATCGGGTTTTCGTACTACGCGTCGAACATGTCGGGGGCGAGCTTCGTCGGCCTGATCGGCGCGTCCTATGTCCACGGCATCGTTGTTTTCCATTATGAATGGACGGCGGCGCTGGTGCTGGCGCTGTTCGCCGTCTTCATCCTGCCGGTATTCCTGCGCAACCGGATTTTCACCGCGCCGGAATATCTCGAACTACGCTACGACCGGCGGGCGCGCTGGACCTATTCCTTGTTCACGCTGGTCACGCTTGTGCTCCTCGACACCGCCGGCGCGCTCTATGCCGGGGCCATCGTGCTGCGCACCGCGATCCCCGATCTATCGCTATGGGCGGCGTGCACCGGGCTCGCGCTGCTAGCGGGCGTCTACACGATTTTCGGCGGGCTGCGCGCCGTCGTCATCACCGACGCGCTGCAGGCGGTGGTGATGATCGTCGCCACGCTGGGGCTTGGGCTTTACGGGCTGTGGGCGGTCGGCGGGTGGGAAAACATGCTGGCCGCCGCCGGCCCGGCGCGGGCCGAGCTGTTCCGCCCGCCCGACGACGCCTTCCTGCCGACGCCGGGCATCGGCGGGGTTATCCTGCTCGGCTTCTATTACTGGACGTTCAACCAGTATTTCGTGCAACGCGCGCTCGCCGCGCGCTCGGTCGAGGACGGCCGCAAGGGCGCGCTGTTCGGCGGCCTGCTCAAGCTGCCCAATATCCTGTTCATGGTCGTGCCGGGGCTGGTCGCGGCGGCGCTCTATCCCGACCTCGCCAATCCCGATCAGGCCTTTCCCGTCCTCACCTTCGATCTGCTGCCGGTCGGCCTGCGCGCCATCGTCCTCGCCGCGTTGCTGGCCGCGATCATGTCGAGCCTCGACAGCGCGCTCAACGCCGCCGCCTCGCTGGTCACCATGGATTTCGTCAAGCCGCTGCGCCCGCAAACTTCCGACACGGCGCTGGCGGCGATCGGGCGGACGGCGACGACGGCGATCATGGTGATGGCGGCGATCTATGCGCCGCTGATCGCCGGCTTCGGCGGGCTGTTCCAGTATTTCCAGTCGACCCTCGCCTATCTCGTGCCGTGCGTCGTCGCCGTCTATCTCGGCGGGCTGGCAACGCGCCATATCGCGCGCGGGTCCGCGTTCTGGGCGATGATCGTCATGCTGCCGGCGGGACTCGGGCTGTTTCTCGCCAAGGAACTGTCGGGGCTGTGGGCGGCGGCGGGGCTGCCCGACATCCACTTCACCTACATGGCGATGATCATGTTCGCCGGCACGCTCGCGGTGATGGCCGGGCTCAGCTTCGTCCCGGCGTTGCGACGCCGCGCAGTCGCGGACAAGGCGACAGTGCGGCGGATCGATTTCGCGCCCGATCCCGGCCGTACCGGGCCGCGGCGCGACCATCGCGTGCTTGCCGCCGGCCTGATGGCGCTGACCGCCTTGTTGCTCGCCGTCCTCGCCGCGAGCTGACCGGATTGCTATGCGGATATCGATCCCCACGCGGCCTGCCCCGATGCCGCCGCAAGCGCTGGGCAATCCTCCCCCTCGTGATGCGTGCCCGCTCCATCGGGATCGGGTATTCTCGTTTGTCCCTGGGGGATCGTCTCGACCCTTAGTTGATGGAGGATCAGAGAGTGAAGGCTATCCTAGACGGCCGCGTGATCGCCGAGAGCGACGACATCGTCGAGTGCGGCGGCTACCAGTATTTCCCCAGCGCCGCGGTGCGCATGGAGTGGCTCGACAAGGCGCAGAAGACGACGTCGGATCGCGCCTGCCCGCACGGCGTCCAGTTCTATGACGTGACGGTCGACGGCGTGCGCCACGAACGCGCCGCCTGGTCTTACGAGGCGCCGCGCCCGGAGATGAAACAGGTCGCCGCGCGCTTCGGGTTTTGGGAAGACGTCAAAGTCGTCTGAGCGGCGAAGCCGGTCGCAAGCCGATATGCCCCGCGAGATTCGGCGCCAGTAACGAGTTCGATCCATTTCGCCGGGCGCCCGCCCTTCGCTAATCGGGCCGTGCCCGGCGCAGAAGCCCGCCCAGCGTCGTCAGCTCCCCCGCCGGCAGCCGCGATTCGAAATGCTCGCGGAGCGCCGCGCCATAGACCGGCCACATGGTGCGCCTGACGCGGCGGCCTTCGGGCGTGATGCGGACCAGGAATCCGCGCCCATCATCGGCGCAGTCCAGTTTTTCGATCAGCCCGGCGGCGACGATCCGATCGATCAGGCGCGACGTGCCGTATTGCGGCAGGAGCAGCCTGTCTTTCAGCTCGAACGGGCGGATGCCCGTCGCCCTCTCCTTCTCGATTTCAAGAAGCGCGTCATACCAGGATAGCGCCGGCAGGCCGGCCGCCTTCAGCGCCGCCTCGACCCGCTCGAGCAGCACGCGGCTGGTTGTCATCAGCGCCGTCCAGGCGGCAATCGTTTCGGGACGCGGCGAGGTCATGGCGCCTCTCTAGCCGAAAAATGCAATCGCATCAATATTGACAATCCGTCTCGGCGACATATATAAATGCAATTGCATTTATATCGGAGCCCCCCGGATGACCCTGAATCTGATGAGCCACCATCTCTGCCCCTACGTTCAGCGCGCGGTCATCTCCCTGGCCGAAAAGGGGGTGCCGTTCGAACGGACTTATATCGACCTTGCCAACAAGCCGAGCTGGTTCCGCACGATCTCGCCCCTCGGCAAGACGCCGGTGCTGGTCGTCGACGAGACGCCGATTTTCGAATCCGCGGTCATTCTCGAATATCTCGAGGAGACCCAGCCCAACCCGCTCCACCCGGCCGATGCGCTCGACCGGGCGCGCCATCGTGCCTGGATCGAGTTCGGATCGGCGATCCTCAATGACATCGCCGGTTTCTACTCGGCGAAAGACGAGGAGGCCTTCCGCATCGAGGTCGGCGCGCTGACGGAAAAATTCGCTCGGATCGAGGCGACGCTTGGCGACGGGCCCTGGTTCGATCCGGCGGGCTTCAGCCTGGTCGATGCGGTCTTCGGGCCCGTCTTCCGCTACTTCGACACCTTCGATCAGATCGGCGATTTCGGCATCCTCGCCAATGCCCCCAAGGTGACAAGGTGGCGAAAGGCGCTCGCCCAGCGCGCCTCGATCGCCGGGGCGGTCACGGCCGATTACCCCGACCGCCTGCGGGACTTCCTGTCCCGGCGCAATTCCTATCTGTCGTCGCCGCGCATGGCCGAGCGCGGCGCCAAGGAACGCCGGGCCTCGCAGGGCGCGGGAAGCTAAGCCTGCCGGCCGAGGTCCCGCACCCGCCGCGGGCCCGAGTTCACTTGTCGCGACGCTTGGCGATTTCCCGATAAAGCGTTTCCGGGCGGGTGCCGATTTCGGCGGCGACCGTCTTCCACGTGCCCTTTGCCGGCAGTTTCCCGCCGTTCGCCGCGATCCAGGCGTCAAGGCGCTCGGCGACGGTCTTGCGCGAAAAGATTTCGGCCCGAAGCGCGGTGTCGTGAAAAATATGGACGAAGCGATCGTGCCACGCGGCGGCGAATTCCGGCTGTTCGAGCAGCCGCGCGCGCACGGCGTTCTTGGAGACGGACCGGGTGCGCGTC
>JACQAF010000121.1 GCA_016195145.1 Rhodospirillales bacterium | reverse complement strand
GTGTGTGAGCGTTTCTCTCCTCCGTCGCCATCTGCGGCGGCGAAACTGTCATTGCCGTAAGAGAGAATGTGTCAAGCCGAGCGACGTCTGCAGGTCTTCGGAGATGTCAAGCCGGCCCGACGTCGAAAGCGTGTAGTCGTCATAATCCTCGGCCGTGAAGCGCGTATAGCGCCCAAACGCCCCCGACACGCCGAAACTCAGCGAGTGATTGTCCCAATCGGTCGACAGGTTGAGCCCCGGCTGGAAGACCGTGATCCGGTCGCTTTGCGGGTTATTCTGCAGGCGATAAATGTTGTCGTCGACCTGGTGCTGGATGCCGAGCGACGGGCGGGCGACGATCCCGGTGGCGAAATTTTGCGGATCGCGCGGCGGGCCGTCGACAACCCCGACCATTCGACCCAATTTATCGACGACAAGATCGAGATCGAGACCGAGCGGCTCAAAATCCGGCCGCCCGCGTTGGGTGACCGAATCTTCCTTGGCGGTCTGCGCCGCCGCTGGACCGGTAGCGGCCGCCGTGAGGATCGCCACGCCCGCTACGCTGCGCAGGAGCCGATCCAGTAGAATTCGCGACCCTGATGGTGGATACACGCTATCGCGGGCCGTCATGCCAGATGGCCTACGTCCGCCCTGGCTCAGCGCTTAGCTGGGGCTGACGGGATTTGGCTGCGCGATCACGGCGTCCGGCAGATTATTATCCGGCTGCCGGCCGGCTTCGGTCGCTACGGCCTCGATGAGATTGGCCACCGCCAGCGCCAGCGCGCTGGTCTGGGTCAGCGCCGAATCGAGCGAGGCGACGGCGCGAATCGAATCGGTTGTAACGCCGAAGCTCGACGGAGTCTCGGTCGGTTCGATGATTAGCCCCGTCAGATAGGATCGCCGGTCGTCCCGACGGACGCTCTGGCGCAATTCGATGGTGACGAATCCGTTTTCGGCCCTATCAACCTCGAAGACAACGCCGCCCGCCGTTGTCTCGCCGTAAAGACTGCTCCGCGGCGGCGGCGCAGAGATCAGATAACTGTCGAGGCCACGCGGCTGTTGCGTGTCGCTGCCATCGGGGGCGCTGCCCCCGCGCGCACTATAAGCGTTATTAGTGGCAAGATAGGCTTGCTGCGCCCACTGATCGGGCGGGTTTTCGGCGATCTGATGGCTAATTCCGTTGATCACAACCTCGTTGCCGAACGGGGTCAATGCAACATCGCGCTCGCCGATATTGTCGGTCATCAGGATCACTCGAAACGGTCCATTGCCCGTTACCGGCACCTTGACACGCTCGACGCCGACAATACCCGCAGCGCACACTTCGCAATCGCTCGGCCG
The DNA here is from genome assembly GCA_016195145.1 of Rhodospirillales bacterium. Classification (GTDB taxonomy): domain Bacteria; phylum Pseudomonadota; class Alphaproteobacteria; order CACIAM-22H2; family CACIAM-22H2; genus JACQAF01. The sequence continues at coordinate 5,002 of JACQAF010000121.1, read as the reverse complement.
GTTCAGCGCACGCAAGCCGGCGCCCTCAACCCGCTCGTCGCCCGGCGTCACTTTCTGGAACCCAGCGGCCAAGCGGCTATCGGGCGGGCCGAAATCGAGCGCCACCGAGCCCGGCGGCGGTTGGTAATTGCGCTCCACCGCCAGGCGCGCAATTTGCACGCTATTGGCCGACTGTGCCGCGCGATCATAGATCCGGCCGGCGGCGTTGCGCATCGCTTCGGGGTTAAATTCGCCCGCGCGCTCGCGCAGAACCTGCAGCAGCGCTACCGCGCGGCGCGTGATTTCCTGCGAATTGGCCCCGCCGGCGTTGATAAAGCGGGTGACCAGCTCCATTCCGGCCGGTGTGCCGGCGAGCGCACCGATGATGGCGGTTTCGGGAACTTGCTCGGCCAGGCTCGGCGCCCGATTCGAATCCCGATCCTGCTGGTTATTGCCGGATGCCGCGCCCGGCTGCCCGGCGCGTGGCGTTCCCTGCGCCGCCGCCGGTGTTACCCACCCGAAGGTTAGAATAGCTGCCAGCCCGATGAGGCCAAGCGCCACCGCGCGCGACCGACCTGGGATTTTCTGCTCCGTTAACCGGGCACGATCAGCGTGTGATGGGTGTAAAAACATTAGAATCTCTTTATTTTATCGTAAGTTATAGCTCTCTACTATGGCAGAGTAATCGCTTTCTGACAAGTAGCAACGGCATTACCTACCGAATTTACGATCGCTAAGGTGCAGAATCGGTTAACCCGTTGGTAAGGCTCTTGCCTCTAATAATTAGGCCGGCTGGCTACGCTGTCCAGAGACCATAAGGCGTAACCGCGATCAGATCAGCGACGCCTCAGGCAGGTTCATGAGCAACAAGCATAAAATCGACGAAAAACTGCCCAGCCAGGAAACGCTCCTGCTCGATTACGCGCAGCGGCTCGACCGACATCGCGCCGGCCGCTGCGCCGTGCATGTCCATCTGTCCAAGTTGCGCGCCTATAATCGCCGCGATCAGCATATCCGCATCGCCGCGAACACGTTTGAAAATCTTGTCGGCACCTACGAGGGACAGATTTTTATCCTGTCCAACGCCGATCTGGTCTTCGTCGGCAAGGGCGCGAGCTTCGCCGATATCGACGGTGCGGTGATCAAGCTGCGCTACCTGTTCAGCGAAGATCCGCTATCCCAGGCCGAAAACGACAGCCGCGACCCGTTCTGCACCTGGTACAATATCGAAACGCAATATCCCGAATTCTTCGCCCTTGCCCAGCAGATGGCCGCCACCGCCGAACGGCGCGGCACCGGCGGCCCCCTGACGGCGACCCAGGCCCAGCAGCAACCCAGCGACCCGCTGACGCCCGACCAGTTGGCCCGCATCGAGCAGACGCTAGTTCGCGCCGATCTCACCAATCTGATGCGCCGGCAATCGGCCTGCGCCCTGATCGACGGCGCGCCGCCGCAGACGGTCTTCCAGGAACTTTTCGTTTCGATCGCCGACCTGCAAAAGCTGATCGCGCCCAAAATCAGCCTGCTATCGAACCGCTGGCTGTTCCAGCATCTGACCGAGACTCTCGACAAGCGGATGCTCGCCCTGTTGCCGCGGCACAACGATTCGACCATCCAGACCCGCTTCAGCCTCAATCTCAACGTCGCGACGCTGCTGTCGCCCGAATTCCTCGCCTTCGACGGCGAGCTGCGCGCCACGGCGCGGGGAACGGTGGTGATCGAGCTTCAGGTGTTCGACGTGTTCGCCGATGTCGGTTCGTTCTTCTTCGCCCGCGATTTCGTGCGCGAACGCGGCTATCGGCTTTGTCTCGACGGCGTCAGCCACATCGCCGCCCCGACCATCGACCGCGAGCGCCTTGGCATCGACCTGGTCAAGATCATGTGGGACCCCGGCATGAGCGACGCCGCAAGCGACCGGCGGAACGCCGAGTTTCGCGAAACAATCAAGCGCATCGGCGAGGCGCGCGTCATCCTCGCCCGCTGCGGCAGCGCCAGCGCGGTCGAGTTCGGTCACTCGGCCGGCATTGCCGTCTTCCAGGGCTGGCACGTCGATTCGCTGCTCAACCCCGGCAAGAAACCGGGCGTCGTATCCCTGAAACCGACGGCGGCGCGGGCCTGATCCAGGCCGCTACGTGCATGTTGAGCCGCCGCGCCGTCTCCGAAACATTGCGTTCGCATTGCTCGAATACGCGCTGGATGTGCTCCCACCGCACGCGGTCGGCCGACATCGGGTGATCGGGCGGCGGCGGCAGCGGCCGGTCGCGGGCCAGCAACGCCGCCTCGATCACGTCGGCATCGGCGGGTTTGGGCAGATAATCGACCGCCCCGGCCTTCATCGCCGCGACGGCCGTCGCGATATTGCCATAGCCGGTCAGCACGACGATCCGCGCCAGCGGGGTCTGCTTACGGATCGTCGCCACGACATCGAGACCGCTGCCCGCCCGTAGGCGAAGATCGACCACCGCATATTGCGGCGTCGACGCGGTCGCCGCAGCCACCGCCGCCTCGACGCTTTCCGCCGTCGTCACCGCCCAGCCCCGACGCTCCATGGCGCGAGCCAAGCGCAGACGAAAGGCCTCGTCGTCGTCGACGATCAGCAACCGAGCGCCCGGCGGCGGAAGCGACGGCGGCGAGGCTGGGGGTTGAGGGGGATTTACGCTCATATCGGCCTCTCTAGCGACGATCCGAATTTTTCAATGCGCGCGCGCGGCCACGTTACCTTCGCCCGCGCGCCGCCGGCGGGGTTGTTGGCAAAGACGACCGCTGCGCCGGTGCGTTCGAGCAGCGTCGTGGCGATGAACACGCCGAGGCCCATATGCTCGCCCTCGGCGTTGCGGGTCGACAAATAGGGTTCGCCGAGCCGGTCGAGAATCGGCGGCGCAAAGCCGCGACCGTCATCGGCGACGCTGACTTCGACCGATTCGTCGTCCCAGATCGTACGGACCTGCACCCTGGCCCGGGCGAACTGGACCGCGTTCTGGATCAGGTTGCCCAGGCCGTGAACGATCTCGGGCGCGCGGGCGACGAGCGGTTCGGGCGACGAGCGTGTCGCCCCGCCCGAGGCGGCGACGAAATCGAGAATGATTTCGGGCCGGTGATGCGGCGCGGCGGCCGCTTCGACCAGGCCCGATATCGGCAGGCGGGAAAACGGCGAGGCCTCGCCCTGCTCGGCGGCGCCTTCCGCCTCGGGCCGCGCCGCGAGGCGGGCCAGGATATCGCGGCAGCGGGCCGTCTGGGCAAGAAGCAGCGCCGCGTCTTCGGCCAGCGGCCCGTCCTTGGGTAGATCGCGGGCAATCTCGCGCGCCACGATTGCGATGGTGCCGAGCGGCGTGCCAAGCTCATGCGCCGCCGCCGCGGCCAGCGCGCCGACGGCCGACAGGCGTTGCTCGCGCGCGAGCACCATCTGCGTCGCGGCGAGCGCGTCCGAAAGCTGCCGCGCCTCTTCGGCGACGCTGCCGGCATAAAGGGCGACGAACAGCGCCGCCAGGACGAAGGCCGTCCACAACCCTCCGACATAAAGCGGCGGCAGGTGCAGCCCACCCGCGTGCCATGGCAGTTCGGCATGCCAGACGGCGAGAACGCTCGCCGCCACGATGGCAAGGCTGCACAGGACAAGCGTGCTGCGCCGCGACAGAATTGTCGCCGACACCGTCACCGGCGCCAGCATCAGGACCGAAAACGGATTGGCAAGGCCGCCGGTCAGGTACAGCAGCACGCTGAGCTGCAAGAGATCGTAGGCGAGAAGCACGGTCGTCTCGCGGTTGCCGAGGCGAAGCGCGGCCGGCCAGTTGAAGGTCAATACGAGATTGAGCATCGCCGACACGGCGACCGCGGCCAGCGCCGGGCCGAGGGGGAGCTCGAAGCCAAGAACGGAATCGACGGTGACCAGACTCGCCGCCTGGCCGGCGATCGCCACCCAGCGCACGGCGATCAGCGTGCGCAGCCGTACCCGCCCGATAAGCGGGCGGGTCTCCGCTATGGATTTTTGCGCCTCCCCGGATTCGACCATTCCTGCCCGTCCCGTCGTCTTATCCTCCGCCCGGCCGGTTGAAACCGCTTCCCGGCGCGCCTACTTTCCGGCCATATAAACGCTATGCTGCAGGCCGTCGTCAAAGTCGAACGTCTGACCAAACGTTTCAAGCCCGAGATTGCCGCCGTCGATTCGGTCGATTTCGAGGTCGGCCGCGGCCGCACCACCGCGATTCTGGGCGGCAACGGGGCCGGCAAGACGACCACCCTGTCGATGCTGCTCGGCCTGCTGGTCCCCAGTTCGGGTTCGATCTCCATTTTTGGCGAGGACATGCTCCGTCATCGCCACCGCGTCCTGCCGCGACTCAATTTCTCCTCGCCCTATGTCGACCTGCCGAACCGCCTGACGGTCGGCGAGAACCTGATGGTCTTCGCCCTTCTCTACGGCGTCCGCAACGCCCGGGCAAGGATCGAGCGTCTGGCCCGCGATCTCGACCTCGTCCGATTTCTCGATCACAGAACCGGCCGGCTGTCCTCGGGCCAGAAGACCCGCGTCGCCCTGGCCAAGGCGCTGGTCAACCAGCCCGAACTTCTCATGCTCGACGAACCCACCGCCAGCCTCGATCCCGACACCGGCGACTGGGTACGCGGCTATCTCGACCGTTACCGGCGCGAGACCGGGGCGACGATCCTGCTCGCCTCGCACAACATGGCCGAGGTCGAGCGCCTGTGCGAAGACGTGCTGATGATGAAGGCCGGCCGGATCGTCGATCGCGGTTCGCCGCCGCGGCTCATCGCCCGCTACGGGCGACGCACGCTCGAAGAAGTTTTCCTCGATATCGCGCGCGGCGGCGCCCGCGTGGCGGCGGCGACATGACCGCCCCGCTTTCCATGCCCCCGCTCGCTCGCCGGTCCGGTCCCGCGATCCGCATCTTCGCCATGATGACGCGGCATTTTTATCTTCTGCGCAGTTCGTGGACGCGGGTTTTCGACCTGATGTACTGGCCGCTGCTGCAGATGGTCATCTGGGGGTTCATCACCACCTTCCTGCTTG
>JACQAF010000162.1 GCA_016195145.1 Rhodospirillales bacterium | reverse complement strand
TCCTCAGCGAGCTCGGGATGCCGAGCATCCCGTCGATGCTGCCGGTGCCGAAGGTGCAGGACGCGTTCGACGACGCCGGCGTCCCGCATGACGCCGCCTGGCGGCCGCGCGCGAAGCGATTCCTGGACGAGCTCGAGTGGTACGCGCAGGCCCTGGCCGCCGCCCGCCGCGGCGGGACGCCGTACTGAAGGGGGGGCCCCGGCCGGTTTGCCACACCGAAAACCCGATGTTATAGCTGCCCTTCCTTATGAAAGACGGCATTCATCCGCGGTACGACAAGGCGAGCATCGTCTGTGCCTGCGGCAACACCATCGAGACCCGGTCGACCGTTCCGACGATCCACGTCGAGATCTGCTCGGCGTGCCATCCGTTCTTCACGGGCAAGCAGAAGCTGGTCGACACTGCCGGTCGGATCGAGCGCTTCCAGCGGAAGTACGGTCCCAAGGGCGGTTCCGCGCCCCAGGCCTGAGGGCGTGTCCCCGGGCCGCGCCGGCCGCGAAACCACGACACCCATGCGCAGGGGCGGAGGCCTGACCTCCGCCCCTGCTTTCGTTTGAGCCATGTTCGAACGGCTGAAAGAGGTCGAGCTGCGGTACGGGGAGCTGGAACGGCTCATCGGCGACCCGACCGTGATCGCCAACCGGCGCGAGTTCGCGAAGCTGTCGCGCGAGCGCTCGCAGCTGGAGGAGATCGTCCTCTGCTACCGCGAGCGGCAGATGGTCGAAGAGGACCTGGCCGAGCACAAGGCGCGCACGCCGATCGATGTCGCCCATCATTCGGGCGCGTGGCATGCGGCGTTCCGCGCCATCCAGTTCGGCCGGCTGCCGGCCATCGCGGTGCTGCGGGGGGCGGTGATCGGCGGCGGGCTGGAGCTGGCGATGGCCTGTCATGTCCGGGTGGCGGAGCCGGGCGCGTTCTATCAGCTGCCCGAGGGGCGGCGCGGGATTTTCGTCGGCGGCGGCGCGTCGGTGCGCGTCGCGCGGGTCATCGGCGCCGACCGCATGACCGAGATGATGCTGACCGGCCGGCGCTTCGACGCGGCCGAGGGGCAGCGCCTCGGCCTGTCGCATTATCTCGTCGGCGCGGGCGAGGGCGACAGGCGGGCGCGCGAACTCGCCCGCGATATCGCCGGCAACGCGCCGGTGTCGAACTGGCTGATCCTGCGCGCGCTGGCCGAAATCGCCGACATGCCCGCCTCGGCCGGCTATTTCGCCGAATCGCTGTCGGCCGCCGTCGCCCAGAGCGCGCCCGAGGCGCAGGCCGGCCTCGCCGCCTTTCTCGCCCGCAACCGGCGCCCGGCGCGGGCGAAAAAACCCGGCCGGAAACCGCGCCGCCCCTAGGCCCCGCCCCCGGCGGGCGCGATCACGTCGGGCCCCGGCTTGCCGGCGAATAGCCGCTCGACCAGTGCGGCGCGGCGGGTCAGCACGGCGCGCTGGTTGATATAGCCCTTGTCGGTGATCTCGTTGGCGTCGATCGACGGCGGCTCGGCCATCAGCAGCGCGCGCGCGATGCGCGTGCTGTTGCCGGGATGGGCGCGGTTCCACGCGGCGAGGCCGGCGGCGATTTTCTCGCGCAGCGCCGGGCGGGCGATCAGCTCGGCGAGCGTCGCCTCCGCCCCCGCCTCGGGGCACAGCGCGCGGCAGCCGGCGAGGCTGGGGAAGACCAGCAGCCCGATATTCTCGCGGTCGTGCCCGGCGACCACCGCGTCCTGGATCGCCGGCTGGGCGGCGGCGATGGCGCCGACGCGCAAGGTCCCCACCTCGACCCAGGTGCCCGACATCAGCTTGAAATTCTCGCCGATGCGCCCGTCGAAGACGAGGCCGCGCGCCGGATCGGCCGGATCGGCCAGCCGCCCGGCGTCGCCCATGCGCAAATACCCGTCGGCGTCGAACGCGGCCGCCGTCTGCGCCGGATCGCGCCAGTAGCCCGGCGTCACGTTGGGGCCCTTGACCCGCATTTCGAGCCGCCCCGATTCCGGCACCAGCTTCACCGCCACGCCCGGCGCCGGCAGGCCGATATTGCCCGCCTCGGCGATCCGGTAATGGACGGCGGTGGCCATCGGCGCGGTTTCGGTCGAGCCCCAGGACGAGGCCATGAAGATGCGCTGCCCGCGCACGGCGACGATCTGCGCCTCCAGCCGCTCCCACAGCGAGCGCGGCAGCGCCGCGCCGGCGTAGTGGAGGAGATCGAGCTCGCCGAACAGGCGCCGGCGCAGATCGGCGTCGCGCTCAAGAAACGGCAGCAGCATGTCGTAGCCGCGCGGCACGTTGAAATAGATCGTCGGCGCGATTTCGCCGAGATTGCGCGCCGTCCTGTCGATCAGGCCGGGGGCGGGCTTGCCGTCGTCGATATACATCGTGCCGCCGTTCCACAGCACGAGATTGAAATTGTGGTTGCCGCCGAAGGTGTGGTTCCACGGCAGCCAGTCGACCAGCACCGGCGGGCGCGCGGCGAGGAAACGCCAGATCTGCGTCAGGCCCTGCTGGTTGGAGCACAGCATGCGCTGGGTGTTGACCACGCCCTTGGGAATGCCGGTCGAGCCGGAAGTGAACAGGAACTTGACGATCGTGTCAGGCCCGAGGGCCGAGCGCGCCGTCGCCACCGCCGGCCCGGCGGGCGCGGCGAGCAGGTCGGAAAACGCCGTCGCGGCGATGCCGGCGGGCGGATTGGCGCTCACCGCCACCTCGACGCCCTTGAGGTCGAGCGCGGCCAGCGCGCGGGCGAATTTCTGCCCGTCGCTCGCATAGACGAGGCCCGGGCGTAGCAGCGCGAAGATGTGCCTGAGCTTGCCGTGATCCTGGCTCATCAGCGAATAGGCGGGCGAGATCGGCGCCAGCGGCGCGCCCGCCTGCATCGCGCCCAGCAGCAGCAGCGCGTGGTCGATGCCGTTATCCGACAGCACCATCGCCGGCCGGTCGGCCGAGATGCCGCGGTCGAGCAGCGCCTGCGCGATGCGCGCCGATTGCGCCGCCGCATCGGCATAGGTGAGCCGCCGCCATCCGCCGCCGGCATCGCGCTCGGCGAGGAAGGTGCGCGCCGGCGCGGCTTCGGCCCAGTGGACCAGCGCCGCGACGAGATGCGGCCAGTGCGGCGTCAGCTTGTCGGGCGATTCGAGCAGCCAGCCGCCGCCGGCGAGCGGCGTCGCGGTCACTCGCGCGGGCGCGAGGTCGATCGGTGCATAAGGCGGTGCGCTCAACGGACGGCTCCCCCCTGAAAGGATATCCGGCCACGCGCTCTGGCGGCGCGTTCGCCGATGCTTTTTTTAACCGCCGTCTTTTTTAACCGATCGGGCCGCCGATGGCGACACCCGAAAAACGCGAAATGCCCCCGCTATTCCGCCGCCTGGGGCAGTGCGGCGAACGGCCAGAACATCGACCCCGGAATCAGCGCCCGGCCGCGCTCCGCCAGCTCCGCCGCCGGCAAGACATCGCAGGACGGCCACAGGCCCGAGCCGAGCGCGTCGGCATAAGACGCGGGGTAGCCGCGCGCGCGCATTTTCGCCGCCGCGCCGCGATGATCATAGTCGAGGGCGCGATGCGTCACCTCGATGCCGCCGCGCACGGGGCTCAGCAGCGCGTACCAGACGCGCGCCGTGCCGTCATTGGCCGGCATGCCGATGGCCCCCGAATTGTGCCACAGCCGCCCGCCGACGATCTCGCTGAACGGAATGCCGCAATGGCCGGCGATCACGCCGTCGGTCCCGGTCGCGTCGATCTCGGCCGCCTTGTCGGCCGCCGGCGTCGAGGGGAAGACGAAGCGGTTGATCTGCGCCGCCCCGCCATGGATCGCCGCGATCCGCCGGCCGACGAGGGTAAAGACGATGCGCCGCGGCAATCCGCCCATCCAGCGCTTGGTCGCGGGATCGAGATCGCGCCGGGTGGCGGCGAACCACTGCGCCGACAATGCGGCGCAGGCCGAACCCTCGTCGAATCCGCAGCCGCAATCCGCGGCCTCGGCGGCAAGCGCTTCCTCGCAATTGCCCATGACGATGGCGCAGCCCCATTCGCGCAGCAGGTCGCTCACCGCTTGCGGATCGGCGCCATAGGCGACCACATCGCCGGTGCAGATCGTGTTGCCCGCCGCGATGCCAAGCCCGCGCGCGGCCGCGAGGAACGCCTGCGTCGCTTCGAGATTGCCATAGGTCCCGCCGAAGACGAGGACCGGCCCGTCGAGCGCGCCGAGATCGGCGATCCGGTCCGGGGTCAGGCCTTGCTGCACGACCCGCCGCCGAGAACGCAGAATTTGGCGCAATGGGGATGGTTGAGCTTCACCGCGCCGGCCGCTTCGGCCAGCGTCGCGCCGAGCTCGAATTGCGCATCGTAGGGCAGCAACGTGCAGGCGATCACCGCCGGCCGTTCGGCCCCCTTGCGCTTGACCACCATGCGCGACGAGGCGCACATCATCGCATCCGGCGAAACGTCGAGGGTGTTCCAGCAGCCTTCGCTGATCTCGGGCACGTCGACGGCGGCGTCCATCTCGGGGAAAAGGACGAGGCGCACCGGGTCGAAAGCGTCGACCGGGATCGCATGCTCGGCGAACAGGCGGGCGAAGCCCTTGCGGATATCCGCCTCGGCCTGACCTGAAAATGTCCGCGCGGCGACATGGACCGAGAAACCGTTGCGGGCGAGCCAGATCAGGCCGCCGAGCGTCGGCGCCCAGCTGCGCGCCCCGCGCTCCAGCTCATGCAAATCCTTGGTGTAATGGTCGAGCGAGACGCGGATCGTCAGCCGGTCGCTCCAGCGCCGGTGGAGCGCCAGCAACGCGTCCTTCATCTTCAGCATCGGCTTCATCGCGTTGGTCAGCACCAGAACGCGGAACCCGCGCGTCAGGCAGTCGTCGAGCATCTGCGGCAGCTCGCGATTCATGAACGGCTCGCCGCCGGTAAAGCCGATTTCCTCGGTCGGCAGGCCGTGACGGGCGATCTCGTCGAGATAGTCCCTGACTTCGGCCACGCTCAGATAGGCCAGCCGGTCGTTGGTCGGCGACGATTCGATATAACAGTTCCGGCAGGTCAGGTTGCACAGCGTGCCGGTGTTGATCCACAGGGTCTTGAGCCCCTTTAACGCGACCGACGCCCGACGTTCGCCCTTGGCGGTCCAGTCCTTGTCGCGGAATTTCCGGGGATCGAGTTGCGGCCTGGGTAAAGTCGCCGGATTGTTCATGTCCTCGTCCTGAATATTTAAACCTGTGCTGCCCCGCACCATGCCTTGCCCGGCGGGGGGAACAAAATAACAAGCTTGTGTAGCTAATATATAGGTGGTCGCAACGGCATATCTAATGGATTGATTTGGTTAAATCACCCTGCTTCCGGAAGGTCGGCTACACAATTCCGTCAGGCGCCCGGCAATTCGATCCGCACGCTGAGCCCGCCGCCCGGCCGATTCGTCGCGGCGACGCGCCCGCCGAGCGTTTCGACATTCCGGCGCACGATCCACAGGCCGATGCCGAAATGCTGCGCC